>NZ_LKBR01000002.1:0-203159 GCF_002723595.1 Pseudomonas sp. ICMP 460 | reverse complement strand
CCCAAGCAATTTGCTTGCTCTAACGAGCACCAGATTGCGGTGTGTGAAGACGATAGAACCGAAAGTTCGATCTCGCAAAACACCGAAAGCTGTCACATACCCAATTTGCTGAAGCGAGGCCATCAGGCCACGACTCAGTACCCGAATTTCTTGACGACCATAGAGCATTGGAACCACCTGATCCCATCCCGAACTCAGTAGTGAAACGATGCATCGCCGATGGTAGTGTGGGGTTTCCCCATGTGAGAGTAGGTCATCGTCAAGATTAAATTCCAGAACCCCTGTTTGCTAACGCAAACAGGGGTTTTGTTTTGGGCGGTCGGAAAGTGAATCCAGGCAGGCGCGTCGCAGCTTACTTCAATGCTAAATCCCTGCCTTTCTATGCAATGGCCTTGTGCATGGCTATCATGCGGGCCTCATTGTGAGGCGATACTTGCATGCTGACGTTGTTGAAACTTCTAAAAGACGGCCGATTTCATTCCGGAGAAGCACTGGGTGCCGCATTGGGTGTCAGTCGCAGTGCTGTTTGGAAGCAGCTCCAGCACCTTGAGGCAGAGTTGAATTTACCCATCCATAAAGTCCGTGGCCGTGGGTACCAGTTAGCGTCGCCTCTGACGCTGTTGAATGCTGAAGAAATTGCGCTGCACGCGCCAGGTTTGGGCTGGCCTGTTCATATCTCAGACTCCATTGATTCCACCAATGCCCAAGCGTTGCGCTTGGTTGAGGCTGACTGCGTCGCGCCATTCCTCGTGCTGGCCGAGCAGCAAACAGCGGGCAGAGGGCGACGCGGCCGTCAGTGGGTGAGCCCCTTTGCGCAGAATGTGTATTACAGCCTTGTATTGCGTATTGAAGGTGGTCTGCGCCAACTGGAAGGTCTTAGCCTGGTTGTAGGCTTGGCGGTCATGCAGGCTTTACGGGCGGTGGGTGTGAAGGACGTGGCCCTGAAGTGGCCAAATGACGTGTTGGTCGGGAAGAAAAAAATTGCCGGAATTTTGCTCGAGTTGGTAGGGGATCCTGCTGATATTTGTCACGTAGTGCTCGGAATAGGCATCAATGTAAATATGCAGAAAGCTGCTGAGATTGATCAGCAATGGACGTCGGTCGGCATCGAGACAGGTGCGTCGATTGATCGAAACTATTTGGTGGCGCAGCTCGGGCTGCACCTGAAGGATTACCTGGATAGGCATAAAGCGTTTGGGTTTGCGGCGCTCCATGGGGAGTGGGAGCAAAACCACTTGTGGCAGGGCAAGGCGGTATCCCTGATAGCCGGCGTTCACCAGATAGACGGGATTGTTCTGGGTATCGACCACCAGGGAGCCTTGCGATTGAGTGTTGAGGGTATCGAGAAGATATACAGTGGTGGTGAGTTAAGCCTGAGGCTGCGTGATGATTCTTGAGCTCGACTGTGGGAATAGCTTTATTAAGTGGCGCGTGCTCGATTCAGATAAGGCTGCTGCGTCTGCAGAAGGCGTTGTAGGTTCGGATCTCGCTTTGATTGAGAGTCTGGCGGCCGTTCCGGGCCTGGTGCTGACACGCTGCCGTTTAGTGAGTGTTCGCGCAGCGCAAGAGACCGCTGAATTGGTTGAGGCGTTGCAAGCAGCTTTTGGCGTCACCGTGACCTGCGCTGCCTCGGCCCGAGAAATGGCTGGGGTGCGTAACGGCTATGAGTCATTCGAGCGTCTTGGGCTTGATCGTTGGCTGGCAATGCTCGGCGGGTTCAAGTTGGCCTCGGGTGCTTGCCTGGTGTTGGATTTCGGCACAGCGGCGACGGCGGATTTTATTGCTGCTGACGGTGAGCATCTTGGCGGCTTCATATGCCCGGGTATGCCCCTTATGCGCAGCCAGTTGCGAACCCATACGCGCAAGATTCGATACGATGATGCGGCGGCCGAGCGAGCCTTGGAGCAGCTATCTCCGGGTCGAACCACCGTAGAAGCCGTCGAGCGTGGCTGTACGCTTATGCTTAGAGGGTTTGTATTGACTCAGCTCGAGCTGGCCCGGCGCTATTGGGGAGACGACTTCACTGTTTTCCTCACTGGGGGCGATGCTGACTTGGTCGCGGATGCTGTGCCGCAGGCGCGCGTGGTTCCAGACCTGGTGTTTGTGGGTTTGGCCATGGCGTGCCCATTGTCCTGAGGTGTTTATGCGTTGGTTATTTTTACTTCTGCTTGTTCTTAACGTCTTCTATTACATCTGGCATCACCAGGAAGCGCCCTTGCGCGCCAAAGACGTTACTCCTCTAAGCCTCTACCGTGGCTCGCAGCAGGATATTCGATTGCTGAGTGAATCGTCAGACCCTGTGGTACGGCGAGATCGAGCAAAAGCCCCTGATGCGCAAAATACCTGCTTATACATCGGCGGCTTTGCGGATCAGCGGCAGGCGCAGTCGCTGGAGCAGCGCCTTACGAGTCTGGATATAAAGGTCAAGGTTCAGATGCTCAATACACCTGACGCATCCGGCTATTGGCTGCGTGTCGCGCCTGATAGCAGGCGCTTGGCTGACGATCTGTCCTTTGAAAACCTTGCTAAGGAATTCAATGAGTTAAAACATAAAATAATGTTGTGCGAAGGCGTTGCAACTCTCGGATAGTTTGCATAGAATGGCGCCCGCTTCGCAGTGAAGACCTTTTCGGTCACCACGGTGAGGCGAACGTCAACGCAGCTAACCTCATATTTTTTAATGAGAAAATGCTTGACAGAAGGTCGGCGTGATGTAGAATGCCGGCTCGCTTAGGAGGGGTTCCCGAGCGGCCAAAGGGATCAGACTGTAAATCTGACGTCTACGACTTCGAAGGTTCGAATCCTTCCCCCTCCACCATTTTTAGCGTGAGCTGCAAGCTCCGCGGGTATAGTTTAGTGGTAGAACCTCAGCCTTCCAAGCTGATGATGCGGGTTCGATTCCCGCTACCCGCTCCAAGTTTGCAGGTTGTGCATGGTGTTTTGCTCTTGTAGCTCAGTTGGTAGAGCACACCCTTGGTAAGGGTGAGGTCAGCGGTTCAAATCCGCTCAAGAGCTCCATATAACAAGGCAGATATGAAAATATCTGCCTTTGTTTTAATGACTGCCTCGGCTTGAATTTGTTTTTCCTGGTCGTGTTTCCGGGTGATTTCGTGTCTATTGGGGTTGGTTGTTGTAAAGTCTTTTTCAGGCCTGCATAATGGTCGGCCTGATTTTGTTTTAGGTCAGTAGCTCAATTGGCAGAGCGACGGTCTCCAAAACCGTAGGTTGGGGGTTCGATTCCCTCCTGACCTGCCAGATTCACGTGGTGTGTCTGGCTTTCTTTTCACAGGATCTTCATAGATGACTCCTAAGGCTGAAGCTCAAAGCTCTCGTTTCGATCTGGTCAAGTGGCTCGCTGTAGTCGCGTTGGTGGTCGTAGGCGTTGTTGGCAATCAGTACTACTCTGCTTCGCCGATCCTGTACCGTGTACTTGCTTTGCTTGCCCTTGCTGCTGTGGCTGTTTTTGTAGGTCTGCAGACTGCAAAAGGCAAGTCTTTCGCGGTTCTCGTAAAGGAAGCTCGCACCGAAATTCGTAAAGTCGTTTGGCCGACTCGCCAAGAAACCACGCAGACCACGTTGATTGTAGTGGCTGTTGTTCTGGTTATGGCGTTGCTGTTGTGGGGGCTTGATTCCCTGCTCGGCTGGCTTGTTTCCTTGATTGTTGGCTAAGGGTGTCCCGTGGCTAAGCGTTGGTACGTTGTGCATGCTTACTCCGGTTACGAGAAGCATGTTATGCGCTCTTTGCTGGAGCGCGTAAAGCTTGCAGGCATGGAAGATGGCTTCGGCGAAATTCTGGTTCCCACTGAAGAAGTGGTTGAAATGCGGAATGGCCAGAAGCGCAAGAGCGAACGTAAGTTCTTCCCTGGCTACGTGCTGGTTCAGATGGACATGAATGAAGGTACTTGGCACTTGGTCAAGGACACTCCTCGTGTTATGGGTTTCATCGGCGGTACTGCTGATAAGCCTGCTCCGATCACTGACAAAGAGGCAGAAGCAATTCTGCGTCGCGTTGCTGATGGCAGCGACAAGCCCAAGCCGAAGACGTTGTTCGAGCCGGGTGAGGTTGTTCGTGTCACAGATGGTCCGTTTGCTGATTTTAACGGTACTGTCGAAGAAGTTAACTACGAAAAGAGCCGGATCCAAGTGGCGGTGCTCATTTTCGGTCGCTCTACTCCGGTAGAGTTGGAGTTCAGCCAGGTCGAGAAGGTCTAGCTGAGAAAGCATCCCAACCCCGCAGCCTTAGGCTGTGGGGTTTTGTCGTCACTGGGATAAACGCGCAAGTAACCGGGGAGCCTTTCGAGGCGCTTGAACCCGTAATTGGAGTGCCTCATGGCCAAGAAGATTACCGCTTACATCAAGCTGCAAGTGAAGGCCGCTCAGGCCAACCCAAGTCCACCTGTCGGCCCGGCTTTGGGTCAGCACGGCGTGAACATCATGGAATTCTGCAAGGCCTTCAACGCCCGTACTCAGGGTCTTGAGCCAGGTCTGCCGACTCCAGTGATCATCACTGTATACAGCGACCGTAGCTTCACTTTCGAAACCAAGTCGACCCCGGCTTCGGTTTTGTTGAAGAAGGCTGCAGGTCTGACCAGCGGTTCCGCTCGTCCTAACACCGTTAAGGTTGGCACCGTAACTCGTGCTCAGCTGGAAGAAATCGCGAAAACCAAAAACGCGGATCTGACTGCAGCTGATATGGATGCAGCCGTGCGTACCATCGCCGGTTCTGCTCGTAGCATGGGCCTTAACGTGGAGGGTGTGTAATGGCTAAGCTGACCAAGCGCCAAAAGGCTATCGCCGGCAAAATCGAAGCAGGCAAGGCCTACAACTTTGTAGACGCCGCTGCTTTGCTGACCGAGCTGTCGACTGTCAAGTTCAGCGAGTCTGTTGACGTTGCTGTAAACCTGGGTGTTGACCCACGTAAATCTGACCAGGTCGTTCGTAGCGCTACTGTGCTGCCACACGGTACTGGCAAGACTGTACGTGTTGCTGTCTTCACCCAAGGCCCGGCAGCTGAAGCTGCTCTGGCCGCCGGCGCCGATCGCGTTGGTATGGACGACCTGGCTGCCGAAATGAAAGGCGGCGACCTGAACTATGACGTCGTGATCGCATCCCCGGATGCAATGCGCGTTGTAGGTCAGTTGGGTCAGATCCTCGGTCCACGTGGCCTGATGCCTAACCCTAAAGTCGGCACCGTAACGCCAGACGTAGCCACCGCGGTTAAAAACGCCAAGGCTGGTCAGGTTCGTTATCGCACCGACAAAAACGGCATCATTCACACCTCCGTTGGCAAAGTCGGCTTCGATGCCGTCAAGCTGAAGGAAAACGTTGAAGCCCTGATCGCTGATCTGAAGCGTATCAAGCCAGCTTCCTCGAAAGGTATCTACGTCAAGCGCGTTACCCTGAGCACCACTATGGGCCCAGGTCTGGTCATCGACCAAGGCTCGCTGGACGTATAAGACACACATTGGTGCGAGAAATCGCGCCAATTGAAAAAATTGGGGTCCCTGCCTGGCGGGGGCTATCCAAGACCGTAGGCGGCGCAAGTCTTAAACCTCAAGCCTACGCAGATGGTGCTCCCGGTTCCTTACCGAATCAGACACCAAAACGACATCCGGCTTCGGCCAGATGAAACGGTAACAAGCAGGAGTTAAACCCGTGGCAATTAATCTCGAAGACAAGAAGGCCATCGTCGCTGAAGTCAACGAGGCTGCCAAAGCTGCTCTGTCCGCTGTCGTGGCTGATGCCCGTGGTGTGACAGTAAGCGCTATGACCGGACTCCGTAAAGAGGCTCGTGAAGCTGGCGTATACGTACGTGTTGTACGTAACACCCTGCTCAAGCGCGCTGTTGCTGGCACTGATTACAGTGTTCTCAACGACGTGTTCACAGGCCCGACCCTGATTGCGTTCTCCACCGACCATCCTGGCGCTGCTGCCCGTTTGTTCAAGGAATTCGCCAAGGGTCAGGATAAGTTCGAGATCAAGGCAGCTGCGTTCGAGGGCAAGTTCCTCGCAGCTAACCAAATCGACGTACTGGCAACACTGCCGACCCGTAACGAAGCTATTTCTCAGCTGATGAGCGTGATTCAAGGCGCTACCAGCAAGTTGGCTCGTACTCTGGCCGCAGTTCGCGAGCAAAAAGAAGCTGCCGCAGCCTAAGGCTGAGCATCTCCTTTCGCGTATTTTTGTTTATTTCGATGGCCGCGTAGGCCGTCCCCCAATTCAGGAAATACAGTAATGTCTATCTCCCAAGAAGATATCCTCAACGCCGTAGCTGAAATGTCGGTTCTGCAGGTTGTTGAGCTGATCAAAGCTTTCGAAGAAAAATTCGGCGTTTCCGCTGCCGCTGCTTCTGCTGGCCCAGCTGCTGTTGCCGCTGTTGCTGAAGAGCAAACCGAATTCAACGTTATGCTGTTGGAATCCGGCGAGAAGAAAGTAAACGTGATCAAGGCAGTTCGTGAGCTGACCGGTCTGGGCCTGAAAGAAGCCAAGGCTGTAGTTGACGCTGCTCCTAGCATGGTTCTGGAAGCTGTGTCGAAAGACGCAGGCGACAAAGCCAAGGCTGCTCTGGAAGAAGCAGGCGCTAAAGTCGAGCTGAAATAAGTATCGACTTTGCGTCTCCAGCCCAAGCGTTAAGCTGAAGGCTGATGGCTGGTGGCTCTTGCCACCGGCCTTTTTCCGTTCTTGGCTGTCGACTCGGTCGCCGCCACTAACGCGCTGTAGCCACCCGATGCGGTGGTGCAAACCATGGGGTTTGCGAGATTTTCTGGCTGTTCCCGTCGGGAGGGGCCAAACAAGCAGGTGACCAAGCTGGGGAACGCTGATGGCTTACTCATATACTGAGAAAAAACGTATCCGCAAGGACTTTAGCAAGTTGCCGGACGTCATGGATGTCCCGTACCTTCTGGCTATCCAGCTGGATTCGTATCGTGAATTCTTGCAAGCGGGAGCGACTAAAGATCAGTTCCGCGACGTGGGCCTGCATGCGGCCTTCAAATCCGTTTTCCCGATCATCAGCTACTCCGGCAATGCTGCGCTGGAGTACGTCGGTTATCGCCTGGGCGAACCGGCATTTGATGTCAAAGAATGCGTGCTGCGCGGTGTTACGTACGCCGTACCTTTGCGGGTAAAAGTCCGTCTGATCATTTTCGACAAAGAATCGTCGAACAAAGCGATCAAGGACATCAAAGAGCAAGAAGTCTACATGGGCGAAATCCCGTTGATGACTGAAAACGGTACCTTCGTTATCAATGGTACCGAACGCGTTATCGTTTCCCAGCTGCACCGTTCCCCGGGCGTGTTCTTTGACCACGACCGCGGCAAGACGCACAGCTCCGGTAAGCTGCTGTACTCCGCGCGGATCATTCCGTACCGCGGTTCGTGGTTGGACTTCGAGTTCGACCCGAAAGACTGCGTATTTGTGCGTATCGACCGTCGTCGCAAGCTGCCGGCCTCGGTACTGCTGCGCGCGCTCGGCTATACCACTGAGCAAGTGCTGGATGCTTTCTACACCACCAACGTATTCAGCCTGAAGGATGAAACCCTCAGCCTGGAGCTGATTGCTTCGCGTCTGCGTGGTGAAATTGCCGTCCTGGATATCCAGGATGAAAACGGCAAAGTGATTGTTGAGGCCGGTCGTCGTATTACCGCGCGCCACATCAATCAGATCGAGAAAGCCGGTATCAAGTCGCTGGACGTGCCTTTGGACTACGTCCTCGGCCGCACCACCGCCAAGGTCATCGTTCACCCGGCTACCGGCGAAATCCTGGCTGAGTGCAACACCGAGCTGAACACCGAGATCCTCGCAAAAATCGCCAAGGCTCAGGTTGTTCGCATCGAGACGCTGTACACCAACGACATCGACTGCGGCCCGTTCGTCTCCGACACTCTGAAGATCGACTCCACCAGCAACCAATTGGAAGCGCTGGTCGAGATCTATCGCATGATGCGTCCTGGCGAGCCACCTACCAAAGACGCTGCCGAGACCCTGTTCAACAACCTGTTCTTCAGCCCAGAGCGCTATGACCTGTCTGCGGTCGGCCGGATGAAGTTCAACCGTCGTATCGGTCGCACCGAAATCGAAGGTTCGGGCGTGTTGTGCAAGGAAGACATCGTCGCGGTACTGAAGACGCTGGTCGACATCCGTAACGGTAAAGGCATCGTCGATGACATCGACCACCTGGGTAACCGTCGTGTTCGCTGCGTAGGCGAAATGGCCGAGAACCAGTTCCGCGTTGGCCTGGTACGTGTAGAGCGTGCGGTCAAAGAGCGTCTGTCGATGGCTGAAAGCGAAGGCTTGATGCCGCAAGACCTGATCAACGCCAAGCCAGTGGCTGCCGCGGTGAAAGAGTTCTTCGGTTCCAGCCAGCTCTCGCAGTTTATGGACCAGAACAACCCGCTCTCCGAGATCACCCACAAGCGCCGTGTTTCTGCACTGGGCCCGGGCGGTCTGACGCGTGAGCGTGCAGGCTTTGAAGTTCGTGACGTACACCCTACGCACTACGGTCGTGTTTGCCCGATCGAAACGCCGGAAGGTCCGAACATCGGTCTGATCAACTCCCTGGCCGCATATGCGCGCACCAACCAGTACGGCTTCCTTGAGAGCCCGTACCGCGTGGTGAAAGACGCTCTGGTCACCGACGAGATCGTGTTCCTGTCCGCCATCGAAGAAGCTGATCACGTGATCGCTCAGGCTTCGGCCACGATGAACGACAAGAAAGTCCTGATCGACGAACTGGTAGCTGTTCGTCACTTGAACGAGTTCACCGTCAAGGCGCCGGAAGACGTCACCTTGATGGACGTATCGCCGAAGCAGGTAGTTTCGGTCGCTGCGTCGCTGATCCCGTTCCTGGAACACGATGACGCCAACCGTGCGTTGATGGGTTCCAACATGCAGCGTCAAGCTGTACCGACCCTGCGCGCTGACAAGCCGCTGGTAGGTACCGGCATGGAGCGTAACGTAGCCCGTGACTCCGGCGTTTGCGTCGTGGCTCGCCGTGGCGGCGTGATCGACTCGGTTGATGCCAGCCGTATCGTGGTGCGTGTTGCTGATGACGAAGTTGAAACTGGCGAAGCCGGTGTCGACATCTACAACCTGACCAAATACACCCGCTCCAACCAGAACACCTGCATCAACCAGCGTCCGCTGGTGAGCAAGGGTGATCGGGTTCAGCGCAGCGACATCATGGCTGATGGTCCTTCCACCGATATGGGTGAGCTGGCACTGGGTCAGAACATGCGCATCGCGTTCATGGCCTGGAACGGTTACAACTTCGAAGACTCCATCTGCCTGTCCGAGCGTGTGGTTCAGGAAGATCGATTCACCACGATCCACATTCAGGAACTGACCTGTGTTGCACGTGACACCAAGCTTGGGCCAGAGGAAATCACCGCAGACATCCCGAACGTGGGTGAAGCTGCGCTGAACAAGCTGGACGAAGCCGGTATCGTTTACGTAGGTGCTGAAGTTGGCGCAGGCGACATTCTGGTCGGTAAGGTCACTCCGAAAGGCGAGACCCAACTGACGCCGGAAGAGAAGCTGCTGCGTGCCATCTTCGGTGAAAAAGCCAGCGACGTTAAAGACACTTCCCTGCGTGTACCTACCGGTACCAAGGGCACTGTCATCGACGTACAGGTCTTCACCCGTGACGGCGTTGAGCGTGATGCTCGTGCACTGTCTATCGAGAAGACTCAACTCGACGAGATCCGCAAGGACCTGAACGAAGAGTTCCGTATCGTCGAAGGCGCGACCTTCGAACGTCTGCGTTCCGCTTTGGTAGGCCACAAGGCTGAAGGCGGCGCAGGTCTGAAGAAAGGTCAGGACATCACCGACGAAGTCCTTGACGGTCTTGAGCACGGCCAGTGGTTCAAACTGCGCATGGCTGAAGATGCTCTGAACGAGCAGCTCGAGAAGGCTCAGGCCTACATCGTTGATCGTCGCCGTCTGCTGGACGACAAGTTCGAAGACAAGAAGCGCAAACTGCAGCAGGGCGATGACCTGGCTCCAGGCGTGCTGAAAATCGTCAAGGTTTACCTGGCAATCCGTCGCCGCATCCAGCCGGGCGACAAGATGGCCGGTCGTCACGGTAACAAAGGTGTGGTCTCTGTGATCATGCCGGTTGAAGACATGCCGCACGATGCCAATGGCACCCCGGTCGACGTCGTCCTCAACCCGTTGGGCGTACCTTCGCGTATGAACGTTGGTCAGATCCTTGAAACTCACCTGGGCCTTGCGGCTAAAGGGCTGGGCGAGAAGATCAATCGTATGATCGAAGAGCAGCGCAAGGTTGCTGACCTGCGCAAGTTCCTGCACGAGATCTACAACGAGATCGGCGGTCGCAACGAAGAGCTGGATACCTTCACCGACCAGGAAATCCTGGATTTGGCGAAGAACCTGCGCGGCGGCGTTCCAATGGCTACCCCGGTGTTCGACGGTGCCAAGGAAAGCGAAATCAAGGCCATGCTGAAACTGGCAGACCTGCCAGAAAGCGGCCAGATGCAGTTGTTCGACGGCCGTACCGGCAACAAGTTTGAGCGTCCGGTTACAGTTGGCTACATGTACATGCTGAAGCTGAACCACTTGGTAGACGATAAGATGCACGCTCGTTCTACCGGTTCGTACAGCCTGGTTACCCAGCAGCCGCTGGGTGGTAAGGCTCAGTTCGGTGGTCAGCGTTTCGGGGAGATGGAGGTCTGGGCGCTGGAAGCATACGGTGCTGCTTACACTCTGCAAGAAATGCTCACAGTGAAGTCGGACGATGTGAACGGTCGGACCAAGATGTACAAAAACATCGTGGACGGCGATCACCGTATGGAGCCGGGCATGCCCGAGTCTTTCAACGTGTTGATCAAAGAAATTCGTTCCCTCGGCATCGATATCGATCTGGAAACCGAATAACACGTGACGCGAATCGAGAGCGGGGCTGTTTAGCCCGCTCTCTGCTCCGCCAGGAGGAAAGGCCTTGAAAGACCTACTGAATTTGCTGAAAAACCAGGGTCAAGTCGAAGAGTTCGACGCCATCCGTATTGGGTTGGCATCGCCTGAGATGATCCGTTCGTGGTCGTTCGGTGAAGTTAAAAAGCCGGAAACCATCAACTACCGTACGTTCAAACCTGAGCGTGACGGCCTGTTCTGCGCCAAGATCTTTGGCCCGGTAAAGGATTACGAGTGCCTGTGCGGTAAGTACAAGCGCTTGAAGCACCGTGGTGTGATCTGCGAGAAGTGCGGCGTTGAAGTCGCGCTGGCTAAAGTTCGTCGTGAGCGCATGGCGCACATCGAGCTGGCTTCGCCGGTTGCTCACATCTGGTTCCTGAAATCGCTGCCGTCCCGTATCGGCTTGCTGATGGACATGACCCTGCGCGACATCGAACGTGTTCTCTACTTCGAGAGCTACGTCGTTATCGATCCAGGCATGACCACCCTTGAAAAAGGTCAGCTGCTCAACGACGAGCAGTACTTCGAAGCGCTGGAAGAGTTCGGCGACGACTTTGATGCCCGCATGGGTGCCGAAGCTGTCCGTGAACTGCTGCACGCTATCGACCTGGAACACGAGATTGGCCGTCTGCGTGAAGAAATTCCGCAAACCAACTCCGAAACCAAAATCAAGAAGCTGTCCAAGCGTCTGAAGTTGATGGAAGCCTTCCAGGGTTCCGGCAACTTGCCAGAGTGGATGGTGCTGACCGTTCTGCCGGTTCTGCCGCCAGACTTGCGTCCGCTGGTACCGTTGGATGGCGGTCGCTTCGCGACTTCCGACCTCAACGACCTGTACCGCCGTGTGATCAACCGTAACAACCGCTTGAAGCGCCTGCTTGATCTGTCCGCTCCGGACATCATCGTGCGCAACGAAAAGCGTATGTTGCAAGAAGCCGTCGATGCCTTGCTCGACAACGGCCGTCGTGGCCGCGCTATCACCGGTTCGAACAAGCGTCCTCTGAAATCCTTGGCTGACATGATCAAGGGTAAGCAAGGTCGTTTCCGTCAGAACTTGCTCGGTAAGCGTGTTGACTACTCCGGTCGTTCGGTAATTACCGTAGGCCCGACCCTGCGTCTGCACCAGTGCGGTCTGCCCAAGAAGATGGCGCTTGAGCTGTTCAAGCCGTTCATCTTCGGCAAGCTGGAAATGCGCGGTCTCGCGACCACCATCAAAGCGGCCAAGAAAATGGTCGAGCGCGAACTGCCAGAGGTTTGGGACGTTCTTGCTGAAGTGATTCGCGAACACCCGGTTCTCCTCAACCGTGCACCGACCCTTCACCGTCTGGGTATCCAGGCGTTTGAACCGGTACTGATCGAAGGTAAGGCTATCCAGCTGCACCCTCTGGTCTGTGCTGCGTACAACGCCGACTTCGACGGCGACCAAATGGCCGTGCACGTACCGCTGACACTGGAAGCCCAGTTGGAAGCGCGTGCGTTGATGATGTCGACCAACAACATTCTGTCGCCAGCCAACGGTGAGCCAATCATCGTGCCGTCGCAGGACGTTGTATTGGGTCTGTACTACATGACTCGCGAAGCGATCAACGCCAAAGGCGAAGGCCGCGTATTCGCTGACCTGCAAGAAGTTGACCGTGTGTTCCGTGCCGGCGAAGCCGCACTGCACGCCAAGGTTAAAGTGCGGATCAACGAAACGGTCAATGACCGTGACGGCGGCAGCGTGAGCGGCACCCGTATCGTCGACACTACTGTCGGCCGTGCGCTGCTGTATCAAGTTGTGCCAAAAGGTCTGTCGTACGACGTCGTCAACCTGCCGATGAAGAAAAAGGCGATCTCCAAGCTGATCAACCAGTGCTACCGCGTGGTTGGTTTGAAAGAGACCGTGATCTTCGCTGACCAGTTGATGTACACCGGCTTCGCTTATTCGACCATTTCAGGCGTTTCCATCGGTGTTAACGACTTCGTTATCCCGGATGAAAAAGCTCAGATCATCGGTGCTGCTACTGATGAAGTGAAAGAAATCGAAAGCCAGTACGCCTCCGGCCTGGTAACCCAGGGCGAGAAGTACAACAAAGTGATCGACCTTTGGTCCAAGGCCAACGACGAAGTGTCGAAGGCAATGATGGCTAACCTCTCGAAAGAGAAGGTTATCGACCGTCATGGCGTAGAAGTCGATCAAGAGTCGTTCAACTCGATGTACATGATGGCCGACTCGGGCGCACGGGGTTCTGCTGCGCAGATCCGTCAGCTCGCCGGTATGCGTGGCCTGATGGCCAAGCCGGACGGTTCCATCATCGAAACGCCGATTACTGCGAACTTCCGTGAAGGTTTGAGCGTACTTCAGTACTTCATCTCCACTCACGGTGCTCGTAAAGGTCTGGCGGATACCGCGTTGAAAACCGCTAACTCCGGTTACCTGACGCGTCGTCTGGTGGACGTTGCGCAAGACTTGGTTGTGACTGAAGTTGACTGCGGTACCGAACACGGTCTGCTGATGACTCCGCACATCGAAGGCGGCGACGTGGTTGAGCCGTTGGGTGAGCGCGTACTGGGTCGAGTAATCGCCCGTGACGTATTCAAGCCTGGCACTGAAGAAATCATTGTTCCTGCGGGCACGTTGGTAGACGAAAAGTGGGTCGAGTTCATCGAACTCAACAGCATCGACGAAGTGATTGTTCGCTCGCCGATCAGCTGCGAAACCCGCTATGGCATTTGCGCCAAGTGCTACGGCCGTGACTTGGCTCGTGGTCACCAGGTGAACATCGGTGAAGCGGTCGGCGTTATCGCTGCCCAGTCCATCGGTGAGCCGGGTACCCAGCTGACCATGCGTACGTTCCACATCGGTGGTGCGGCAAGCCGGACCTCCGCAGCCGACAGCGTTCAGGTGAAGAATGGCGGTACTGTCCGTCTGCACAACCTGAAACACGTTGAGCGAGTGGACGGTTGCCTGGTTGCTGTGTCCCGTTCCGGTGAGCTGGCAATCGCTGATGACTACGGTCGTGAGCGTGAGCGCTACAAGCTGCCGTACGGTGCTGTGATTTCGGTTAAAGAAGGTGACAAGGTCGACGCTGGCGCAATCGTGGCCAAGTGGGATCCGCACACTCACCCAATCGTTACCGAAATGAAAGGTACCGTGACCTACGTGGGCATGGAAGAAGGCATCACGATCAAGCGTCAGACTGACGAATTGACCGGTATGACCAACATTGAAGTACTCGACGCGAAAGATCGTCCAGCTGCCGGTAAAGACATCCGTCCTGCCGTGAAGATGGTCGATGACAACGGCAAGGATCTGTTGCTGCCAGGCACTGACGTAATCGCTCAGTACTTCCTGCCAGCCAACGCCCTGGTCGGTGTAGCGGACGGTGCGAAGATCGCGATCGGTGATGTTATCGCGCGTATCCCGCAAGAAACTTCGAAGACCCGTGACATCACCGGTGGTCTGCCGCGTGTTGCCGACTTGTTCGAAGCTCGTCGTCCGAAAGAAGCGTCGATTCTGGCTGAAGTCAGCGGCACCATCGCGTTCGGTAAAGAGACCAAGGGCAAGCGCCGTCTGGTCATTACCCCGAACGACGGTAGCGATCCGTATGAAGAGCTGATTCCGAAGTGGCGTCACCTGAACGTCTTCGAAGGCGAACAGGTAAACCGCGGCGAAGTTATCTCCGACGGCCCGAGCGATCCACATGACATCCTGCGTCTGCTGGGTGTGAGTGCGCTGGCCAAGTACATCGTTAACGAGATCCAGGACGTTTACCGTCTGCAAGGCGTGAAGATCAACGATAAGCACATCGAGACCATCCTGCGTCAGATGCTGCGTAAAGTTGAAATCGCTGAATCCGGCGATTCGAGTTTCATCAAGGGCGACCAGATGGAACTGACTCACGTATTGGTAGAGAACGAGCGTCTGGGCGCGGATGACAAGTTTGTCTCCAAGTTCACTCGTGTTCTGCTGGGTATCACCAAGGCGTCGTTGTCCACTGAGTCGTTCATCTCGGCGGCCTCCTTCCAGGAGACCACTCGCGTACTGACCGAAGCAGCGGTAACCGGCAAGCGCGATTACCTGCGCGGCCTGAAAGAAAACGTAGTTGTGGGTCGTCTGATCCCGGCAGGTACCGGTTTGGCTTACCACAGCGAGCGCAAGCGCCGCCGTGATGCTGACAAGCCGTTGCGCGTAAGCGCCAGTGAAGTGGAAGCTGCACTGACCGAAGCGCTGAACTCAAGCGGTAACTGAGTTCTGCGATAAATGAGTCTGGGCCCTGGCAGCCCCATTCGTCGGATCGAGGCACTATTGCCCCGGTTCGACGCGTGGGGAGGTCGGGGCCTTGCCTTGACTGGGGGCAAGATCCTCTTTAGACTCTTGTACCCCTAAATTTGGCGGGAATTCGTTCCTGCCATTTTGCTTTTCTTGCAAGACAATAGCGTCGCAAGACAACAGTGGAGCTAGTAGATGGCAACTATCAACCAGCTGGTACGTCAGCCGCGTAAGCGTATCGTCGAGAAATCCGACGTGCCTGCGCTGCAGAACTGCCCGCAACGTCGTGGCGTATGCACTCGCGTGTATACCACTACGCCGAAAAAACCTAACTCGGCACTGCGTAAAGTATGCCGTGTGCGCCTGACCAACGGTTTCGAGGTTTCCTCGTACATCGGTGGTGAAGGTCACAACCTGCAAGAGCACAGCGTGGTACTGATCCGCGGCGGTCGTGTAAAAGACTTGCCAGGTGTTCGTTATCACACCGTACGCGGCTCCTTGGATACTTCCGGCGTTAAAGGTCGTAACCAGGGTCGTTCGAAGTACGGTACCAAGAAGCCTAAGTAGTAGCGGCTTTTTGTAAAACTGAATCATCTTATTTTCTGAGTCGATAAGAGTAAGGTCGGAGGCGTCCCGAAAGGGCACCGATTCCGAGCGAACCTGAAGACCGTTTGAGGGCTTATCCATGCCAAGAAGACGCGTAGCAGCCAAGCGCGAAGTGCTTGACGATCCAAAATACGGAAGCCAAATTCTGGCCAAGTTCATGAACCACGTGATGGAAAGCGGCAAGAAAGCCGTTGCCGAGCGTATCGTTTATGGCGCGCTGGAAAAGGTTAAAGAACGCAAGAACAGCGACCCCCTGGAAATCTTCGAGAAAGCTCTCGACGCCATCGCTCCGCTGGTCGAAGTGAAGTCGCGCCGTGTAGGCGGTGCTACTTACCAGGTTCCGGTTGAAGTTCGCCCGTCCCGTCGTAACGCTCTGGCAATGCGCTGGTTGGTAGACTTCGCCCGTAAGCGCGGGGAGAAGTCTATGGCCCTGCGTTTGGCTGGCGAACTGTTGGACGCTGCTGAAGGTAAAGGTGCTGCTGTTAAGAAGCGTGAAGACGTGCACCGTATGGCTGAAGCTAACAAAGCTTTCTCGCACTACCGCTTCTAATTCCAGCTTCACTAATTTTGCGAGGGCTTTATGGCTCGTACTACTCCGATTAGTCGCTACCGTAACATCGGTATCGTCGCTCACGTGGATGCTGGTAAAACCACCACCACCGAGCGCGTCCTTTTTTACACCGGCAAAAGTCACAAGATGGGCGAGGTGCATGACGGCGCCGCGACCACAGACTGGATGGTTCAGGAGCAGGAGCGTGGTATTACCATTACTTCTGCTGCTATTACCGCCTTCTGGAAAGGTTCCGAGAAGCAGTACAAAGACGAGCACCGCTTCAACGTAATCGATACCCCGGGCCACGTAGACTTCACCATTGAAGTTGAACGTTCCCTGCGCGTACTCGACGGCGCTGTCGTTGTGTTCTGCGGTACCTCGGGCGTTGAGCCTCAGTCGGAAACCGTATGGCGTCAAGCCAACAAGTACGGCGTTCCACGTCTTGTTTACGTCAACAAGATGGACCGTGCCGGTGCGAACTTCCTGCGCGTGATCGGTCAGATCAAGCAGCGCTTGGGTCACACCCCGGTGCCAATCCAGTTGGCTATCGGTTCCGAAGACAATTTCCAGGGCCAGATCGATCTGCTGACCATGGAAGCTGTTTACTGGAACGATGCTGACAAAGGTATGGTTCCTGTTCGCAAGCCTATCCCTGCTGAACTGCAGGAACTGGCTGACGAATGGCGCAACAACATGGTTGAAGCTGCGGCCGAAGCCAACGAAGAGCTGATGAACAAGTACCTCGAAGGTGAAGAACTCACCAACGTGGAAATCAAGGCCGCTCTGCGTCAGCGTACTATCGCTGGTGAGATCGTCTTGGCTGTTTGCGGTTCCTCGTTCAAGAACAAGGGCGTTCCCCTGGTTCTCGATGCTGTGATCGACTACCTGCCGGCACCGGTTGATATTCCTGCCATCAAGGGTACTGACCCGGATGACGAGACTATCGAGCTGGAGCGTCATGCAGACGACGCTGAACCGTTCTCCGCTCTGGCATTTAAAATTGCCACTGACCCATTCGTGGGTACCTTGACCTTCGTCCGCGTTTACTCGGGCGTGTTGAACTCCGGCGACGGCGTGATCAACTCGGTTAAAGGCAAGAAAGAGCGTGTGGGTCGTATGGTGCAAATGCACGCAAACGCCCGCGAAGAGATCAAGGAAGTACGCGCTGGCGACATCGCGGCCTTGATCGGCATGAAGGACGTCACCACTGGTGAAACCTTGTGCAACGCTGACAAGCCAATCATCCTGGTTCGTATGGACTTCCCGGAGCCGGTTATTTCGGTTGCCGTTGAGCCCAAGACCAAGGATGACCAGGAAAAAATGGGTATCGCTCTGGGCAAACTTGCTCAGGAAGATCCATCTTTCCGCGTCAAAACTGATGAAGAGACTGGTCAAACGATCATCTCCGGCATGGGCGAGCTGCACCTGGACATCCTGGTTGACCGGATGCGCCGTGAGTTCAACGTCGAAGCCAACATCGGTAAGCCTCAGGTTTCCTATCGTGAGCGCATCACGAAGAACTGTGAAATCGAAGGCAAGTTCGTTCGTCAGTCCGGCGGTCGTGGTCAGTTCGGTCACTGCTGGATCCGTTTTGCTCCTGCTGACGAAGGTCAGGAAGGTCTGCAATTCGTGAACGAAGTAGTGGGTGGTGTGGTTCCTAAGGAATACATCCCTGCTATCCAGAAGGGTATCGAAGAGCAGATGAAGAACGGTGTTGTTGCCGGCTATCCGCTGATCGGCCTGAAAGCAACCGTTTTTGACGGTTCTTACCACGACGTCGACTCCAACGAGATGGCGTTTAAGGTGGCTGCTTCCATGGCAACCAAGCAACTGGCCCAGAAGGGCGGTGGTGAGTTGCTTGAGCCAATCATGGCGGTAGAAGTTGTTACACCTGAAGACTATATGGGTGATGTCATGGGCGACCTTAACCGTCGTCGCGGCATGATCTTGGGTATGGAAGACACGGTTTCCGGCAAAGTGATTCGCGCCGAGGTTCCGTTGGGTGAGATGTTCGGTTATGCGACCGACGTTCGCTCCATGTCCCAGGGTCGCGCAAGCTACTCTATGGAATTCAAAAAATACAACACAGCTCCGGCGCATATCGCTGAAACTGTATCCAAAAAACAAGGCTGATTCAGTCCTTTAGGCAAGGAGTTAATTGTCGTGGCTAAAGAAAAATTTGATCGTTCCCTACCGCACGTCAACGTTGGCACCATCGGTCACGTTGACCACGGTAAAACCACTCTGACTGCTGCTCTGACTCGCGTTTGCTCCGAAGTATTCGGTTCCGCAATCGTTGATTTCGATAAAATCGACAGCGCACCAGAAGAGAAAGCTCGTGGTATCACCATCAACACCGCGCACGTTGAATACAACTCGCTGATCCGTCACTACGCTCACGTTGACTGCCCAGGTCACGCTGACTATGTGAAGAACATGATCACCGGTGCTGCTCAAATGGACGGCGCTATTCTGGTTTGCTCGGCCGCTGATGGTCCGATGCCACAAACCCGTGAGCACATCCTGCTGTCCCGTCAGGTTGGCGTTCCGTACATCGTGGTTTACCTGAACAAGGCTGACCTGGTAGACGACGCTGAGCTGCTGGAACTGGTTGAGATGGAAGTGCGCGATCTGCTGAGCACTTACGACTTCCCAGGTGACGACACTCCGATCATCATCGGTTCTGCTCGTATGGCTCTGGAAGGCAAAGACGATAACGAAATGGGCACCACGTCCGTTCGTAAACTGGTTGAGACTCTGGACAGCTACATCCCAGATCCAGTTCGTGTTATCGACAAGCCGTTCCTGATGCCAATCGAAGACGTATTCTCGATCTCCGGTCGCGGTACTGTTGTAACTGGTCGTATCGAGCGCGGTATCGTCAAGGTTCAAGATCCACTGGAAATCGTTGGTCTGCGTGACACTACCGTCACCACCTGCACCGGTGTTGAAATGTTCCGTAAGCTGCTCGACGAAGGTCGTGCTGGCGAGAACTGCGGCGTTCTGCTGCGTGGTACCAAGCGTGACGACGTTGAGCGTGGCCAGGTTCTGGTCAAGCCAGGTTCGGTTAAGCCGCACACCAAGTTCGAAGCTGAAGTGTACGTGCTGAGCAAAGAAGAAGGCGGTCGTCACACTCCGTTCTTCAAAGGCTACCGTCCACAGTTCTACTTCCGTACTACTGACGTGACTGGTAACTGCGAACTGCCGGAAGGCGTTGAGATGGTAATGCCGGGCGACAACATCAAAATGGTTGTTACCCTGATCAAAACCATCGCAATGGAAGACGGTCTGCGCTTCGCAATTCGCGAAGGCGGCCGTACCGTTGGTGCTGGCGTTGTAGCTAAAATCATCGAGTAAGCTCTTTTTGAGTTAGCTTCGGTGTTTTGAAAAGGCCCCCGCTCAGCGGGGGCCTTTTTTATTGGGTTGACACCTATCAGGGGCGTCTATAGAATTGCGCCTCCTTTTAACGGGCGTATTGCGCTCGCTGGGAATAGCAGCCGGAGTCTGAAATCCAATGCAAAATCAGCAAATCCGTATCAGGTTGAAGGCTTTTGACCATCGCCTGATCGACCAATCCACCCAGGAAATCGTGGAAACCGCGAAACGTACTGGTGCTCAAGTGCGTGGTCCAATTCCACTGCCTACCCGTAAAGAGCGGTTCACCGTTCTGGTCTCCCCGCACGTCAACAAAGACGCGCGTGACCAGTACGAGATCCGCACTCATAAGCGCGTACTGGACATCGTCCAGCCAACGGATAAAACCGTTGATGCACTTATGAAGCTTGATCTGGCGGCCGGTGTGGAAGTACAGATCAGCCTCGGCTAAGACTTGGGTCTTAGTCGTGTAACGCTCTGAAATGGGCGGCCATAGCGGGTGAAAGCCCCGTACACTCATGAGGTTTACAACATGACTATTGGTGTAGTCGGTCGTAAATGCGGTATGACCCGTATTTTCACCGAAGAAGGTGTCTCCATTCCGGTTACGGTCATTGAGATCGAGCCGAATCGCGTCACCCAGTTCAAAACTGAAGAAACCGATGGCTATCGTGCAGTGCAAGTCACTGTCGGCGAGCGTCGTGCTTCGCGCGTGACTGCTGCTCAAGCAGGTCACTTCGCTAAAGCAAACGTTGCAGCTGGTCGTACTGTTATGGAGTTCCGTCTTGAAGATGGCGACTACCAGGCTGGCGATCTGATCAACGCTGAAATCTTCGCCGCTGGTCAACTGGTTGATGTAACCGGTCAGTCCAAGGGTAAAGGCTTCCAGGGTACGATCAAGCGTTGGAATTTCCGTGGTCAAGACAACACTCACGGTAACTCCGTTTCCCACCGCGTCCCGGGCTCTATTGGCCAGTGCCAGACTCCTGGTCGTGTATTCAAGGGCAAAAAAATGTCCGGTCATATGGGCGCTGAGCGCGTGACCGTGCAGTCCCTCGAAGTAGTGCGCGTCGACGCTGAACGCAATCTGTTGTTGGTCAAGGGTGCTGTTCCTGGCGCTACTGGCGGCAACCTGGTTGTACGTCCAGCGGCCAAGGCTCGCGGTTAAGGGGAAGCTGACATGCAATTAAATGTAAATGACGCTCAAGCGATCGAAGTTTCCGAACTGACGTTTGGCGGCGAGTTCAACGAGACGCTGGTTCACCAAGCAGTCGTGGCCTACATGGCCGGCGGCCGTCAAGGTAGCAAGCAGCAAAAGACCCGTTCCGACGTTCGTGGTGGCGGTAAGCGCCCTTGGCGTCAGAAAGGTACTGGCCGTGCTCGTGCCGGTACTATCCGTAGCCCAATCTGGCGTGGCGGCGGTACCACTTTCGCAGCGCGTCCACAGGATCACACTCAGAAGCTCAACAAGAAGATGTACCGCGCAGCACTGCGCTCCATCCTTGCTGAACTCGTGCGTACTGATCGTCTGGTCGTGGTTCAGGACTTCGCTGTTGACGGTCCAAAAACCAAAGATCTGTTGGGCAAGCTGAACAACATGAATCTGACCGACGTTCTGATCGTGTCTGAAGCTGTTGATCAGAACCTGTACCTGGCTGCTCGCAACCTGCCACACGTTGATGTACGTGACGTGCAAGGTTCCGACCCAGTTAGTCTGATCGCATACGACAAGGTGTTGATCACCGTGTCGGCCGTGAAGAAATTCGAGGAGCTGCTGGGATGAACCAGGAACGCGTATTTAAAGTTCTGCTTGGCCCGCACGTTTCCGAAAAGGCTACGGTTCTGGCTGACAAGAAAGGCCAGTTCGTTTTCAAGGTTGCAACTGACGCAACCAAGCTGGAAATCAAGAAGGCCGTCGAAAGCCTGTTCAGCGTGAAAGTAGAGCGTGTTACTACCCTGAATGTTTTGGGTAAGAGCAAGCGCACTGCTCGCGGTCTGGGCAAGCGTAATGACTGGAAGAAGGCAGTTATCTCCCTTCAGCCAGGCCAAGATCTCGATTTCAGCAGCAGTGCTGAGTAAGGAAGGGGTGCATCATGGCAATCGTTAAATGCAAACCGACTTCCCCTGGCCGCCGTTTTGTGGTCAAGGTGGTCAACCAGGAGCTGCATAAAGGCGCTCCTCACGCACCGCTGCTCGAGAAAAAATCGAAGACTGGTGGTCGTAACAACAATGGTCGTATTACCACTCGTCACATCGGTGGTGGCCATAAGCAGCATTATCGTCTGGTCGATTTCCGTCGCAACGACAAAGATGGCATCTCTGCCACTGTCGAGCGTATTGAATACGATCCAAACCGTACTGCTCACATCGCTCTGCTGCTGTACGCAGATGGCGAGCGTCGCTACATCATCGCCCCTAAAGGCGTGAGTGCTGGTGACCAGCTGATCGCAGGTGCTTTGGCACCGATCAAGCCGGGCAACGCTCTGCAACTGCGCAACATTCCAGTTGGTAGCACCGTACACGGCATCGAATTGAAGCCAGGTAAAGGCGCGCAAATCGCTCGTTCCGCTGGTGCTTCGGCTCAGCTGATCGCTCGTGAAGGTGTCTACGTGACCCTGCGTCTGCGTTCTGGTGAGATGCGTAAAGTGCTGGCTGAATGCCGCGCGACCCTGGGTGAAGTCTCGAACTCCGAGCACAGCCTGCGTTCGCTGGGTAAAGCTGGTGCCAAACGCTGGCGTGGCGTTCGCCCAACCGTTCGTGGTGTTGCCATGAACCCGGTTGACCACCCACACGGTGGTGGTGAAGGTCGTACCTCTGGTGGTCGTCATCCGGTATCGCCATGGGGCTTCCCGACTAAGGGCGCGAAGACTCGTGGTAATAAGCGTACCGACAAAATGATCGTCCGTCGTCGCAAGTAAATAGAGGGATACGACAGTGCCACGTTCTCTGAAAAAAGGTCCTTTTATTGATCTTCACCTACTGAAGAAGATCGAAGTGGCGGCGGAAAAGAACGATCGCAAACCAGTGAAAACCTGGTCGCGTCGTTCGATGATCCTGCCACAAATGGTCGGTTTGACCATCGCAGTACACAACGGTCGCCTTCACGTCCCAGTTCTCGTGAACGAAGACATGGTCGGCCACAAACTAGGCGAGTTTGCCGGTACCCGCACTTATCGTGGGCACGTGGCAGACAAGAAAGCCAAGCGTTAAGGGGTTAGGAAATGGAAGTAGCCGCTAAGTTGTCGGGCGCTCGAATCTCCGCCCAGAAAGCCCGCTTGGTCGCCGACCAGATCCGCGGGAAGAAGGTGGGCGAAGCGCTCAACCTGTTGGCTTTCAGCAGTAAGAAAGCCGCCGAGATCATCAAGAAAGTGCTGGAGTCGGCCGTAGCCAACGCCGAGCATAACGAAGGCGCAGACGTTGATGACCTTAAGGTCAGCACCGTTTTCGTCAACGAAGGGCGTTCGCTGAAGCGTATCATGCCGCGTGCCAAAGGCCGTGCTGATCGCATCGTCAAGCGGTCTTGCCATATCACTGTCAAGGTTGCTGACAAGTAACGGAGTCGAAGAGATGGGTCAGAAAGTACATCCCATTGGCATTCGCCTGGGAATCGTCAAGGAGCACACCTCCGTCTGGTACGCAGACGGTCGGACTTATGCGGACTATTTGTTCGCTGATCTGAAGGTGCGTGAGTATCTCCAAGACAAACTAAAAAGCGCGTCCGTAAGCCGTATCGATATTCATCGTCCGGCACAAACTGCACGTATCAC
Organism: Pseudomonas sp. ICMP 460; assembly: GCF_002723595.1. Taxonomy (NCBI): domain Bacteria; kingdom Pseudomonadati; phylum Pseudomonadota; class Gammaproteobacteria; order Pseudomonadales; family Pseudomonadaceae; genus Pseudomonas; species Pseudomonas sp. ICMP 460. The sequence goes on along the minus strand of NZ_LKBR01000002.1, from coordinate 179,679 downwards.
CATCCACACCGCTCGTCCAGGTATCGTTATCGGGAAGAAAGGTGAAGATGTTGAGAAACTGCGTCAGGACCTGACCAAGCAAATGGGTGTGCCTGTGCACATCAATATCGAAGAGATCCGTAAGCCGGAGCTCGACGGTATGCTGGTTGCGCAGAGCGTAGCTCAGCAGCTGGAGCGTCGTGTAATGTTCCGTCGCGCTATGAAGCGCGCCGTACAGAACGCCATGCGCATTGGTGCCAAAGGCATCAAAATCCAAGTGAGCGGTCGTCTCGGCGGTGCTGAAATCGCACGTACTGAATGGTATCGCGAAGGTCGTGTGCCACTGCACACCCTGCGTGCCGACATCGACTATGCCAACTACGAAGCTCACACCACATACGGTGTGATCGGTGTAAAGGTTTGGATCTTCAAAGGCGAAGTAATTGGTGGTCGCCAAGAAGAACTGAAACCACAAGCACCAGCGCCTCGTAAAAAAGCTGCTAAGTAAGGGGTACGCCAAATGTTGCAACCAAAGCGTACGAAGTTCCGCAAGCAGATGACAGGTCACAACCGTGGCCTGGCTCAGCGCGGTAGCAAAGTCAGCTTCGGCGAGTTCGCGCTGAAGTCTGTAGCTCGTGGTCGTCTCACCGCTCGTCAGATCGAGTCAGCGCGTCGTGCTCTGACCCGTCACGTTAAACGTGGCGGCAAGATCTGGATCCGTGTATTCCCGGACAAGCCTATCTCCAAAAAGCCCCTCGAAGTTCGGATGGGTAAAGGTAAGGGTAACGTGGAATACTGGGTTGCCCAGATTCAGCCAGGCAAAGTCCTGTATGAAATCGAGGGTGTAACTGAAGAGCTGGCGCGTGAGGCTTTTGCCCTGGCTGCTGCAAAGCTGCCGCTCGCCACCGCCTTTGTTAAACGGACGGTGATGTGATGAAAGCGAATGAACTTCGTGAAAAATCCGCACAGCAGCTGAACGAGCAACTGCTCGGCCTGCTGCGCGACCAGTTCAATCTGCGTATGCAGAAAGCAACTGGCCAGTTGGGGCAGTCTCATCTGCTCTCGCAAGTTAAACGTGACATCGCTCGCGTGAAGACTGTGCTCAACCAGCAGGCAGGTAAGTGATCATGGCTGAAGCCGAAAAGACTGTCCGTACGCTGACTGGCCGTGTTGTCAGCGACAAGATGGACAAAACCATCACCGTTTTGATCGAGCGTCGCGTTAAGCACCCGATCTACGGTAAATATGTTAAGCGTTCGACTAAGCTGCACGCGCACGACGAAACCAACCAGTGCCACATCGGCGACAAAGTCACTATTCGTGAAACTCGTCCGCTGGCCAAGACCAAGTCTTGGGCACTGGTTGATGTTCTCGAACGCGCTGTGGAAGTCTAAGGACTAGGGGTCGGAGAAATTATATGATTCAGACTCAATCCATGCTCGATGTGGCCGATAACAGCGGCGCTCGCCGTGTTATGTGCATCAAGGTGCTGGGTGGCTCCCATCGTCGTTACGCTGGTATCGGTGACATCATCAAAGTTACCGTGAAGGAAGCAATTCCTCGCGGTAAAGTGAAAAAAGGCCAAGTGATGACTGCTGTTGTAGTCCGCACTCGTCACGGCGTACGCCGTGCAGATGGCTCCATTATCCGCTTTGATGGCAACGCTGCTGTTCTTCTGAACAACAAGCAAGAGCCGATCGGCACCCGTATCTTTGGGCCAGTGACCCGTGAACTTCGTACTGAGAAGTTCATGAAGATCGTCTCGCTCGCCCCAGAAGTGCTGTAAGGAGATCCGACATGCAAAAGATTCGTCGTGACGACGAGATCATCGTGATCGCCGGCAAAGACAAAGGTAAGCGCGGTAAGGTGCTTAAGGTTCTCGCTAATAACCGTCTGGTTATCGGTGGTCTGAACCTGGTTAAGCGTCATACCAAGCCTAACCCGATGTCGGGCGTGCAAGGCGGTATCGTCGAAAAAGAAGCTCCACTGGACGCTTCTAACGTCGCCATTTTCAACGGCGAAACCAACAAGGCTGACCGCGTTGGTTTCAAAGTAGAAGATGGCAAGAAAATTCGTGTCTTCAAGTCGACCCAAAAAGCGGTTGATGCTTGAACACTGCTAGGTAGAAGACCATGGCACGACTAAAAGAGATTTACTGGAAAGAAATCGCACCGAAGCTTAAGGAAGAACTTAAGCTTTCGAACGTGATGGAAGTTCCACGCGTTACCAAAATCACCCTGAACATGGGTTTGGGCGAAGCGGTCGGTGATAAAAAAGTCATCGAGCACGCTGTTGCTGACCTGGAAAAGATCACCGGCCAAAAAGTCGTTGTGACCTACGCTCGGAAATCCATCGCTGGCTTTAAAGTCCGTGAAGGTTGGCCGATCGGCGTCAAAGTGACTCTGCGCCGTGAGCGTATGTATGAATTCCTGGATCGTCTGCTGTCGATCTCCCTGCCTCGGGTTCGCGACTTCCGCGGCCTGAATGCCAAGTCCTTCGATGGTCGTGGTAACTACAGCATGGGCGTGAAAGAGCAGATCATTTTCCCGGAAATCGACTACGACAAGATCGATGCTCTCCGCGGTCTGGACATCACCCTGACCACCACTGCCAAGAACGATGATGAAGGTCGCGCCCTGTTGCGTGCTTTCAAATTCCCGTTCCGCAACTGATTGGAGTAGGACCATGGCCAAGATGAGCATGAAAAACCGCGAGCTGAAACGTCAGCTCACGGTTGCCAAGTACGCCAAGAAGCGTGCAGCACTGAAAGCAATCATCGTTGATCTGAACGCAAGTCCAGAAGCGCGTTGGGAAGCTACAGTTGCTCTGCAGAAGCAGCCACGTGACGCAAGCGCTTCGCGCATGCGTAACCGCTGCCGCCTGACCGGTCGTCCACACGGCGTTTACCGCAAGTTCGGCCTCGGCCGTAACAAACTGCGTGAAGCGGCAATGCGTGGTGACGTACCAGGTCTGGTTAAAGCCAGCTGGTAAGTACTTTCAACGTCTCGGTGGGCAGAATCGCAAGATACTGACCGCCGGTGGCCTTGAATCTGAATCAAGCCCCTTTTGGGGCTTGTTTCATTTCTGTAGTGTGTCTAAAATACGCGGCTCGCCTGAGCCCGTGTTTTTTATGCTCGGAGATTCTCGGCGACATATGTAGCCGCAAGGCTAATTTTTTTGTATTAGGAGCGTCTAGCCCATGAGTATGCAGGACCCGTTAGCGGACATGCTAACTCGTATCCGTAATGCCCAGATGGCTGAAAAGTCCGTCGTAAGCATGCCATCTTCCAAGTTGAAGGTAGCTGTTGCCAAAGTCCTGAAAGACGAAGGCTACATTGCGGGTTATCAGATCAGCAGCGAAACCAAGCCACTGCTGTCCATCGAGCTGAAGTACTTCGAAGGCCGTTCGGTCATCGAGGAAGTGAAGCGCGTTAGCCGTCCAGGCCTGCGTCAGTACAAGTCCGCTGAAGATCTGCCGAAAGTTCGTGGCGGTCTCGGTGTGTCTATCGTCTCCACCAATAAAGGTGTGATGACGGATCGTGCTGCGCGCGCTGCCGGTGTCGGCGGCGAAGTTCTTTGCACTGTGTTCTAAGGGGGGATAAGCATGTCTCGCGTCGCTAAGAACCCCGTTAAGCTGCCAGCCGGTGTCGAAGTAAAATTCGCAGGCCAACAGCTTTCGGTGAAGGGTGCCAAGGGCACTCTTGAACTGAACATCCATTCGTCCGTTGAGATCGTTGAAGAAGCTGGTGAGCTGCGTTTCGCTGCTCGCAATGGCGATCAACAAACTCGCGCAATGGCCGGTACCACGCGTGCGTTGGTAAACAACATGGTCCAAGGCGTAAGCCAAGGCTTCGAGCGTAAGCTCCAGCTGGTCGGTGTTGGTTACAAAGCGCAAGCAAAAGGCACGGTTTTGAACCTCGCCCTTGGCTTCTCGCACCCAGTGGATTACGAACTGCCGGAAGGCATCACCGCTGAGACCCCTAGCCAAACCGATATCCTGATCAAGGGTATCGATAAGCAGCTGGTAGGTCAGGTGGCCGCTGAGATCCGCGACTTCCGTCCACCAGAGCCGTACAAAGGCAAAGGTGTGCGCTACGCGGACGAAGTCGTCCGTCGTAAAGAAGCCAAGAAGAAGTAGGGCATAGCAAATGACCGACAAAAAAGTTACTCGACTGCGTCGCGCTCGCAAAGCACGCCTGAAAATGCACGAACTCGAAGTCGTGCGTCTCTGCGTGTATCGCTCGTCGCAGCACATCTACGCCCAGGTCATCTCGGCCGACGGCAACAAAGTCCTGGCAAGCGCCTCGACTTTGGATAAAGAACTGCGTGATGGTGCCACTGGCAACATCGACGCGGCCACTAAGGTTGGCCAGCTGGTCGCTACGCGTGCTAAGGCCGCCGGCGTCTCGCAAGTGGCTTTCGACCGCTCTGGCTTCAAGTACCACGGCCGCGTTAAAGCGCTGGCTGATGCTGCTCGTGAAGCTGGGCTGGAGTTCTAAGTTATGTCAAATAACGACCAAAAGCGCGACGAAGGCTACATTGAGAAGCTGGTTCAAGTTAACCGCGTAGCCAAAACCGTTAAAGGCGGCCGTATCTTCACTTTCACCGCGTTGACCGTGGTGGGTGATGGTAAAGGGCGTGTTGGCTTCGGCCGTGGCAAGTCACGTGAAGTGCCTGCCGCGATCCAGAAGGCAATGGAAGCTGCTCGTCGCAACATGATCCAAGTTGATCTGAACGGCACCACGCTGCAGTACGCAATGAAGTCCGCCCATGGCGCTTCGAAGGTGTACATGCAGCCTGCTTCTGAAGGTACCGGTATCATCGCTGGCGGCGCTATGCGTGCTGTCCTCGAAGTTGCTGGCGTTCAGAACGTTCTGGCCAAGTGCTACGGCTCGACTAACCCGGTAAACGTGGTTCACGCCACTTTCAAAGGTTTGAAAGCTATGCAATCTCCTGAGTCCATTGCTGCCAAGCGCGGCTTGACTGTCAAGGAGATCTTCTGATCATGGCTACCGTTAAAGTAACGCTGATCAAAAGCATGACCGGTCGCATCCCTAACCACAAATTGTGCGTTAAGGGTTTGGGTCTGCGTCGCATCGGTCACACTGTAGAAGTCCAGGATACTCCCGAGAATCGCGGGATGATCAACAAGGCTTACTACATGCTGCGTGTCGAGGGTTAATCGATGAAACTCAATGATCTGAGTCCAGCGCCGGGTTCCCGTCGCGAAAAGCATCGTCCGGGCCGTGGTATCGGTAGCGGTTTGGGTAAGACTGGTGGCCGTGGCCACAAAGGTCAAACCTCCCGCTCCGGTGGCACCATTGCTCCAGGCTTTGAAGGCGGTCAACAGCCGCTGCATCGTCGCCTGCCTAAGTTCGGTTTCGTATCCCTGAAAGCCATGGACCGCGCAGAAGTGCGTCTGTCCGAGCTGGCTAAAGTGGAAGGCGACATCGTTACTGTGCAGACCCTGAAAGATGCCAACGTGATCAACGTCAACGTACAGCGTGTGAAAATCATGCTGTCCGGTGAAGTGACTCGCGCTGTCACTATCGGCAAGGGAATCGGCGCCACCAAAGGTGCGCGTTCGGCTATCGAAGCAGCTGGCGGCAAGTTCGAGGAATAAATGGCTAAGCAAGGTGCTCTCTCAGCGCTCGGCAAAGGCGGTATGTCTGAACTTTGGGCTCGTCTGCGTTTTCTGTTCCTGGCGATTATCGTCTACCGAATAGGCGCACACATCCCGGTTCCAGGTATCAACCCGGACCGACTCGCAGACCTGTTTCGACAGAATGAGGGGACCATTCTTAGCTTGTTCAACATGTTTTCCGGCGGCGCGCTGGAACGGATGAGCATCTTTGCACTGGGGATCATGCCGTACATTTCGGCATCGATCATCATGCAACTGATGACCGCCGTCAGCCCGCAGCTGGAGCAGTTGAAGAAGGAAGGTGAAGCTGGCCGTCGCAAGATTAGCCAGTACACCCGCTACGGCACCGTCATCCTCGCTCTGGTTCAAGCTATCGGCATGTCCGTTGGCTTGGCCGGGCAGGGGATAGCGTTCACTGCTGACTTTGGCTTCTATTTCGTTGCGGTATCCACGTTTGTGGCTGGCGCGATGTTCATGATGTGGCTGGGTGAGCAGATTACTGAACGTGGTGTTGGTAACGGTATCTCGATGTTGATTTTCGCAGGTATCGTCGCCGGTCTTCCGAGAGCAATCGGGCAGTCTTTCGAGTCTGCACGTCAGGGTGATATCAACATCTTCGCCTTGGTTGCTATCGGTTTGCTGGCAGTAGCGATTATCGGTTTTGTGGTGTTCATTGAGCGTGGCCAGCGTCGTATTGCTGTTCACTACGCCAAGCGTCAGCAGGGCCGTAAGGTCTTCGCTGCGCAGACCAGCCACTTGCCGCTGAAAGTGAATATGGCCGGTGTTATTCCGGCAATTTTCGCGAGCAGCATTTTGCTGTTTCCGGCTTCGTTGGGTACCTGGTTTGGTCAGTCTGAAAATATGGGCTGGCTGCAGGACCTCTCTCAGTCGATCGCTCCTGGTCAGCCGTTGAATATTCTGCTGTTTAGTGCAGGGATTATTTTCTTCTGCTTCTTCTATACGGCGTTGATGTTCAATCCGAAAGACGTAGCGGAAAACCTGAAGAAGTCCGGTGCCTTTATTCCGGGTATCCGTCCGGGTGAGCAGTCGGCACGCTACATTGATGGCGTTCTGACTCGTTTGACCCTGTTCGGTGCTCTATATATGACGGCCGTGTGCTTGCTTCCCCAGTTCCTGGTGGTTGCAGCAAACGTTCCGTTCTACCTTGGCGGGACCTCGTTGCTGATCGTGGTCGTGGTTGTGATGGACTTCATGTCCCAAGTACAATCGCACCTCGTTTCGCACCAGTACGAATCCCTGATGAAGAAAGCCAACCTGAAGGGTTACGGCAGCGGCATGTTGCGCTGAGTACCCATAAGGTTCGAGGAGTTGGTGATGAAAGTTCGTGCATCGGTGAAAAAGCTGTGCCGTAACTGCAAAATTATTCGCCGCGAAGGTGTTGTTCGAGTAATTTGCAGCGCGGAACCGCGTCACAAACAGCGCCAAGGCTGAGTGTGATCCGCTTGAAGCCCGGCAGCTAGTGCGCTGCCGGGTTGATTATTTGTTATTACAGCGATATTATCTCGCGCCCTATTTCTTGGCTTCCGGGGCGTAGGTAGCTGTCAATTGGAGTCCCACTGAATGGCCCGTATTGCAGGCGTTAACATTCCAGATAACAAGCACACTGTTATCTCGCTGACCTACATCTATGGTGTTGGTCGCACTACTGCGCAGAAAATTTGCGCAGATACTGGGGTAAACCCAGCCGCAAAGATTAAAGATCTGAGCGACGAGCAGATTGAGCTGTTGCGTGGCGAAGTGGCGAAGTTCACCACTGAAGGTGACCTGCGCCGCGAAATCAACATGAAAATCAAGCGTTTGATGGACCTCGGTTGCTACCGTGGTCTGCGTCATCGTCGTGGTCTTCCAGTGCGCGGTCAGCGTACCAAGACTAACGCGCGTACCCGTAAAGGTCCGCGTAAGCCGATCCGCAAGTAATCGCCCACGCGAATCGACAGGAAATTAATCATGGCAAAACCTGCTGCTCGTCCTCGTAAAAAAGTTAAAAAGACAGTGGTTGATGGCATCGCCCACATCCATGCTTCTTTTAACAACACAATCGTGACCATCACCGACCGTCAAGGTAACGCGCTGTCTTGGGCTACCTCTGGTGGTTCGGGTTTCCGCGGTTCCCGCAAGTCCACCCCGTTTGCTGCTCAAGTAGCTGCTGAACGTGCTGGTCAAGCTGCGCTGGAATACGGCCTGAAAAACCTCGACGTCAATGTCAAAGGTCCAGGTCCAGGTCGTGAGTCTGCTGTCCGTGCTTTGAACGGCTGTGGCTATAAGATCGCCAGCATCACCGACGTGACGCCAATCCCGCACAACGGGTGCCGTCCGCCGAAGAAGCGCCGCGTGTAATCCAGGAGATTGTAAAGAATGGCTCGTTACATTGGTCCAAAATGCAAACTCGCTCGTCGCGAAGGCACCGATCTCTTCCTGAAGAGCGGCGTGCGCGCGATCGAATCGAAGTGCAACATTGAAGCAGCACCTGGTATCCACGGCCAACGCCGCGGTCGCCAGTCCGATTACGGCACCCAACTGCGTGAAAAGCAGAAGGTCCGTCGTATTTACGGCGTTCTCGAGCGTCAGTTCAGCGGCTACTACAAAGAAGCTGCTGGCAAGAAAGGTGCAACCGGTGAAAACCTGCTGCAACTTCTCGAATGCCGTCTGGACAACGTTGTATACCGTATGGGCTTTGGTTCGACTCGTGCCGAATCCCGTCAGCTGGTATCGCACAAGTCCGTCAGCGTAAACGGCCAAACCGTTAACGTACCGTCTTACCAGGTTCGTGCTGGTGACGTGGTCGCGATTCGCGAGAAAGCAAAAAACCAACTTCGCATTGTCCAAGCTCTCGATCTGTGTGCCCAACGTGGCCGCGTAGAATGGGTAGAAGTAGACACTGAGAAGAAGTCGGGCGTTTTCAAGAACGTTCCTGCTCGCAGTGATCTGTCCGCCGACATCAACGAAAGCCTGATTGTCGAGCTCTACTCCAAGTAAGGGCTAGAAAATAGGTGCATCCATGCAGATTTCGGTAAATGAGTTCCTGACACCCCGCCACATTGATGTGCAGGTTGTCAGTCCAACCCGCGCCAAGATCACTCTCGAGCCTCTCGAGCGTGGTTTTGGCCACACCCTGGGCAACGCGCTGCGCCGCATCCTGTTGTCCTCAATGCCCGGCTGTGCAGTAGTCGAGGCCGAGATTGACGGTGTGCTCCACGAGTACAGCGCCATCGAAGGTGTACAGGAAGACGTAATTGAAATCCTGTTGAACCTTAAAGGTCTGGCTATCAAGCTACACGGCCGTGACGAAGTTACGCTGACCTTGTCGAAGAAGGGTTCGGGGGTGGTTACCGCTGCCGATATTCAGCTGGATCATGATGTCGAGATCGTTAACCCCGATCACGTAATCGCTAACCTGGCGTCTAACGGCGCCCTGAACATGAAGCTCACCGTAGCTCGTGGTCGTGGTTATGAACCGGCCGACTCGCGTCAGAGCGATGAAGACGAAAGCCGCAGCATTGGTCGCTTGCAGCTTGACTCTTCGTTCAGCCCGGTTCGCCGTATCGCATACGTGGTGGAAAACGCCCGTGTCGAGCAGCGTACTAACCTGGACAAGCTGGTTATTGATCTGGAAACCAACGGTACTCTGGATCCTGAAGAGGCTATCCGCCGCGCTGCAACCATTCTGCAACAGCAGTTGGCTGCGTTCGTCGACCTCAAAGGTGACAGCGAACCAGTGGTAATCGAGCAGGAAGACGAGATCGATCCGATCCTGCTTCGCCCGGTTGACGATCTGGAACTGACTGTACGTTCGGCTAACTGCCTTAAGGCGGAAAACATTTACTACATCGGCGACCTGATTCAGCGTACCGAAGTAGAACTGTTGAAGACTCCGAACCTGGGCAAGAAATCCTTGACTGAAATCAAGGACGTTCTGGCCTCCCGCGGTCTGTCCCTCGGCATGCGCCTCGACAACTGGCCGCCTGCAAGTCTTAAGAAGGACGACAAGGCGACTGCCTGATCGTCGTAATCACCGAACGTGAGTTTGGTAAGGAATGAACCATGCGTCATCGTAAAAGTGGTCGTCACCTGAGCCGTACCAGCTCGCACCGCAAGGCCATGTTTCAAAACATGGCGGTGTCGCTGTTCGAGCACGAGCTGATCAAAACTACACTGCCGAAAGCTAAAGAACTGCGTCGCGTTGCTGAGCCGCTGATCACTTTGGCCAAGACAGACAGCCTGGCTAACCGCCGTCTGGCTTTCGACCGTACTCGCTCGAAAGCTATCGTTGGTAAGCTCTTCAACGACCTGGGCAAGCGTTATGCTACCCGTGAGGGTGGCTACCTGCGCATCCTCAAGTGCGGTTTCCGCACTGGCGACAACGCGCCTATGGCGTACGTCGAGTTGGTTGATCGTGCTACTGCCGGCGAAGCTGTAAGCGCCGAGTAAAACGACAGTCTGTAACGAAGAACCGGACCTAGTGTCCGGTTTTTTGTGGGCGTAAGGAAAGCCGTCTATATTCCATACGCCACTGCTCATTCTTATTAAACCAACAGCTGAGTGCGTGAGTGGCAAATTAGTTATTTTCTATCAAAGTCCATGAATCAATGCATTTGATGGTGCCATCTTGATGGTCAATACTCCCTCCAGCCGATTAGCCGGCAGTTTTATGATTCACCTGAGGAAGTTTGAACATGAGCACAATCCTTACCACCGCCAGCGGCGCACCTGTTGCCGATAATCAGAATTCGCGTACCGCCGGCCCTCGCGGTCCATTGCTGCTTGATGACTTTCATCTGCTCGAAAAGCTTGCGCACTTCAATCGGGAAAACATTCCGGAGCGTCGCGTGCACGCCAAAGGTTCAGGTGCCCACGGCACATTCACTGTTACCCGCGACATTACCGAGTACTCCAGCGCCAAGCTGTTCGAGTCCATTGGCAAGAAAACCGCGACCTTCCTGCGATTCTCCACTGTGGGTGGTGAGCGCGGCTCAGCGGACACTGCGCGTGACCCGCGTGGTTTTGCACTGAAGTTCTACACCGAGGAAGGCAACTGGGACATTGTTGGCAACAACACGCCAGTGTTCTTCATCCGCGATCCGCTGAAGTTTCCGGACTTTATTCACACCCAGAAGCGCCTGCCACAAACGAACCTTAAAAGCGCTCAGGCGATCTGGGACTTCTGGTCGCTGTCGCCAGAGTCATTGCACCAAGTAACCATTTTGTTCTCGGACCGTGGCACGCCGGACGGCTTCCGCCATATGCACGGCTTCGGCAGCCATACCTATAGCCTGATCAACGCCCGAGGCGAGCGGCACTGGGTGAAATGGCATTACAAAACCAAGCAAGGTATCAAGAACCTGACGCCTGAAGAGGCAACCCGTCTTGCCGGCACCGATCCTGATTACGCTCAACGCGACCTGTTCACCGCGATTGAAAGCGGTGACTTTCCCAAGTGGAGCGTCAATATTCAGGTCATGACCGAAGCTCAGGCTGCGGCTCACTACGAAAACCCGTTCGACGTGACCAAGACCTGGTCGCAGTCAGAGTTTCCGTTGATCGAGATCGGCGAGCTGGAGCTGAACCGTAACCCGCTCAACTACTTTGCCGAGGTCGAGCAAGCTACTTTTGGCCCGAGCAACATGGTCCCTGGTGTCGGCCTGTCGCCTGACCGTATGCTTCAAGGTCGCGTATTCGCTTACGCGGATGCCCACCGCTATCGTGTGGGCACCAATCACCAGCAGTTGCCAATCAACGCGCCATTACAACCGGCCAATCACTACCAGCGTGACGGCTCGATGGCGTTCGGTTTCAATGGTGGTGCGTCTCCCAACTATGAACCCAACAGTGCCGTGGGTACGCCGCAACAAGCGCCACAGTATGCTGAGCCGCCTTTGGCGCTTCGGGGCGCGGCAGATCGTTACGATCAGCGTGAAGACACTGACTACTATAGCCACGCCGGCGCGTTGTTCCGCCTGCAGACCGATGCTCAGAAGGCGCTGCTGATCAACAACATCGCCGGCTCGATGGCGGGCGTTAGCAGCAATGTGGTCCAGCTCCAGCTCCAGCATTTTTTCAAAGCCGACCCTGCTTACGCACAAGGTGTTGCAGACGCGCTGGGTGTAACGATGAACTGACTCTAAACGAGAAGCAGAACCGCCCTCATTTGGGCGGTTTTTGCGTTATTTCAGCTACTTTTCGCGGTAAATCTTCACTTTTCTGCCGTTTGTCTCGTGACCTGCAGGTCATCATGGTTCAAACTACAGCCTTTCAAGTAGGGAGATGTAGGGCGATGCAAGGTCACCCCGACGTAATCGATTACCTCAACACGTTGCTGACGGGCGAACTGGCAGCTCGTGACCAATATTTCATCCATTCGCGTATGTACGAAGACTGGGGCTTTACCGAGCTCTACGAACGTATCAACCACGAAATGGAAGAAGAGGCACAGCACGCCGACGCACTGATGCGCCGTATCCTGATGCTCGAAGGCACGCCACGCATGCGTCCCGACGACCTGGATGTGGGCACCACGGTACCTGACATGCTCGCAGCCGACCTTCGCCTTGAGTACAAGGTTCGCGCTGCGCTCTGCAAGGGCATCGAGCTCTGCGAGCAGCACAGCGACTATGTCACTCGCGAAATTCTCCGCGTGCAGTTGAATGACACCGAAGAAGATCACACGTACTGGCTGGAAAAGCAGTTGGGCCTGATCAAGCTGGTTGGTCTGGAGAATTACCTGCAATCGCAGTTCTGATTTCCGGCTACAAAAAAGCCCCTGTCACCGCAAAGTGACAGGGGCTTTTTCATGAGCCCGATAAATCAAGCTTTGTCGCGTGCCAGTAACGGTTTCAAGTAATAACCCGTGTGTGATTGCGGCATTTCGGAGACCTGCTCCGGCGTACCTACCGCGATGATCTGGCCGCCCTTGGAACCACCTTCCGGGCCCAGGTCGACCAGCCAGTCGGCAGTCTTGATCACATCAAGGTTGTGCTCGATCACTACCACGGTATTGCCATGGTCCCGCAGGCGGTGCAGCACATCCAGCAGTTGCTGAATATCGGCGAAGTGCAGGCCGGTAGTCGGCTCATCAAGGATGTACAAGGTCTTGCCGGTATCTCGCTTGGACAGCTCGCGGGACAGCTTGACCCGCTGCGCTTCACCACCCGACAGCGTGGTCGCCGATTGGCCCAGCTTGATATACGACAGGCCCACATCCATCAATGTTTGCAGCTTGCGCGCCAACGCTGGAACCGCGTCGAAGAACACCCGCGCTTCCTCGATGGTCATCTCCAGGGTTTCGTGGATGTTCTTGCCCTTGTATTTGATCTCAAGGGTTTCGCGGTTGTAGCGTTTGCTCTTGCACACGTCGCACGGCACGTAGATGTCCGGCAGAAAGTGCATCTCCACCTTGATCAAGCCATCGCCTTGGCACGCTTCGCAGCGCCCGCCCTTGACGTTGAACGAGAACCGCCCAGGCCCGTAGCCGCGTGAGCGGGATTCGGGAACCCCGGCGAACAGCTCACGAATCGGCGTAAACAGCCCGGTGTAGGTGGCAGGGTTGGAGCGCGGCGTGCGGCCAATCGGGCTTTGGTCGATGTCGACCACTTTGTCCAAAAGGTCGAGGCCTTTAATGCTGTCGTGTGCAGCTGCTTCCAGGGTAGTCGCGCCATTAAGGGCGGTCGCACTCAACGGGAACAACGTGTTGTTGATCAGCGTCGATTTGCCTGACCCGGACACGCCCGTCACACAAGTCAGCAGGCCCAGAGGAATTTCCAGGTCGACATTGCGCAAGTTGTTGCCGCGCGCGCCCTTGAGGTGCAACGCCGCCTTTTTGTTACGCGGCGTACGTTTGGCCGGGACTTCAATTTTCACGCGGCCCGACAAGTACTTGCCCGTTAGCGAGTCAGGATGAGCCATCACCTCGGCCGGCGTACCTTGCGCAACAATATGCCCGCCATGCACACCCGCACCGGGGCCAATATCGACCACGTAATCCGCCAGGCGAATCGCATCTTCGTCGTGTTCGACCACGATCACCGTATTACCGATGTCCCGCAGGTGCTTCAGCGTTCCCAGCAGGCGATCATTGTCGCGCTGGTGCAAACCAATCGATGGTTCGTCGAGGATGTACAGCACGCCCACGAGGCCTGCGCCAATCTGGCTTGCCAAACGAATCCGCTGGGCTTCACCGCCCGATAGCGTATCGGCGCTGCGATCAAGTGACAGGTAATCCAGGCCCACGTTAACCAGGAACTGCAGGCGCTCACGGATCTCCTTGAGGATCTTGTCGGCAATTTCCCCGCGACGCCCGGTCAGCTTGAGCACGCCGAAGTATTCACAGGCATCACCGATCGGCAGGCTGGTCACCGCAGGCAGCGTCTTTTCGCCCACCCACACGTGCCGCGCTTCGCGGCGCAGGCGAGTGCCCCGGCAATCCGGGCAAGGCTGAGTGCTGAGGAATTTTGCCAACTCTTCGCGCACACTTGCCGACTCGGTTTCGCGGTAGCGACGCTCCAGGTTCGGCACGATACCTTCGAACGGGTGCGAGCGTTTAACGATGTCACCGCGGTCGTTCAAGTACTTGAAGTCGACGTTCTGCGAGCCGCTGCCGTGCAGAATGACTTTTTGCTGGTCTGCCGGCAGTTGGTTAAACGGCACTTCCAGGCTGAATTTGTAGTGGGACGCTAATGACCCGAGCATCTGGAAGTAGTAGACGTTACGCCTGTCCCAGCCGCGTATCGCGCCCTCCGCCAGGGTCAGGTCGCCGTTGACCAGGCGCTTGATGTCAAAGAACTGCTTCACCCCAAGGCCATCACACGTCGGGCAGGCGCCCGCCGGGTTGTTGAAGGAAAACAGCTTGGGCTCCAGCTCGCTGATCGCGTGGCCACAGATGGGGCACGCGAAGCGCGCCGAGAAGATGATCTCTTCGCCCGGCTCGTCGTCCATCGGCGCGACCAGGGCAATGCCGTCCGCCAGCTTCAATGCGGTTTCGAAGGACTCCGCCAAACGCTGCTGCAAGTCGGCGCGCACTTTGAAGCGGTCGACCACGACATCAATCGAGTGCTTCTTTTGCTTGTCGAGCTTCGGCGCTTCATCCAGCTCATACAGCTTGCCGTTGATGCGTGCACGCACAAAACCCTGCGCACGCAGCTCTTCGAAAACCGAAAGGTGTTCACCCTTGCGCTCACGAATCACCGGCGCCAGCAGCATCAGCTTGGCGCCTTCGGGCTGGGCCAGCACCAGGTCAACCATTTGGCTGACGGTCTGGGCTTCCAGCGGAATATCGTGATCCGGGCAGCGCGGAATACCCACCCGCGCGTACAGCAGACGCAGGTAGTCATAGATTTCGGTAATGGTGCCCACGGTCGAACGCGGGTTGTGGGAGGTCGACTTCTGCTCGATGGAAATCGCAGGCGACAGCCCTTCAATGGTGTCAACGTCGGGCTTTTCCATCATCGACAGGAATTGCCGGGCGTAGGCCGACAGCGATTCCACGTAACGACGCTGGCCTTCGGCATACAGCGTGTCAAACGCCAGCGATGATTTGCCGGACCCGGACAAACCGGTGATGACGATCAGTTTGTCCCGAGGCAGGGTCAGGTCGATGTTCTTCAGGTTGTGGGTTCTAGCCCCACGAATCAGGATCTTGTCCAAGATGGCCTCGCACGGCGGGCGTAAATAATGCCGGAGTATACGGCTAAAGACTGGATGAATATACACTGTCAAAGTGCCGGGTGCAGCCTTACATGAAAGCTGCGCGGCAAAGCGCCGCATATACCCTCTCAATCGATGGGACTGGTAGAATCGCCGGCGGTTCACACGAGGTTTTTCCATGCACGATCCCCACAGCGAACGCATGAGTAGCGGCGAGACCCGAGCGGCAAGCGGTCTGGCCCTGGTGTTCGCCTTCCGTATGCTGGGCATGTTTATGGTGTTGCCGGTGCTGGCGACCTATGGGATGGATCTCGCAGGCGCAACCCCCGCCCTGATCGGCCTGGCGATTGGCGCCTATGGCCTGACCCAGGCGATTTTTCAAATTCCGTTCGGGATCATTTCCGACCGCATTGGCCGCCGCCCGGTGATTTACCTCGGGCTGATCGTGTTCGCACTCGGCAGTGTGCTCGCGGCCCAGTCCGACTCGATCTGGGGCGTGATTGCCGGGCGCATCCTGCAAGGTGCCGGGGCGATTTCCGCTGCGGTCATGGCGCTGCTCTCGGATTTAACCCGCGAACAACACCGCACCAAGGCCATGGCCATGATCGGCATGACCATCGGGCTGTCATTCGCCGTGGCGATGGTGGTCGGCCCCTTGCTGACGCGCGCCTTTGGTTTGCACGGGTTGTTCCTCGCCACCGGCGGGATGGCGTTGTTCGGTATCGTGATCGTGGCCTTTATGGTCCCGCATTCCACCGGCACCTTGCAGCACCGTGAATCGGGCGTTGCGCGCAAGGCGCTATTGCCGACGCTCAAGCATCCAGACCTGCTGCGCCTGGATTTAGGTATCTTCGTGTTGCACGCGATGCTGATGTGCAGCTTCGTCGCACTGCCCCTGGCACTGGTCGAAAAAGCCGGCCTGCCCAAGGAACAGCACTGGTGGGTGTACCTCACGGCACTGCTGATTTCGTTCTTCGCCATGATCCCGTTCATCATCTACGGCGAGAAGAAACGCAAAATGAAACGAGTTTTACTCGGCGCCGTCGCGACGCTGATGCTCACTGAGCTATTCTTCTGGAAGTTCGGCGACAGCCTGCGGGCACTGGTAACGGGCACGGTGGTGTTTTTCACCGCGTTCAACCTGCTGGAGGCGTCGTTGCCTTCGCTGATCAGCAAAGTTTCACCGGCCGGTGGCAAGGGCACGGCGATGGGGGTTTATTCCACCAGCCAGTTCCTCGGCTCTGCACTGGGCGGCATCATGGGTGGCTGGATGTTCCAGCATGGCGGTTTGTCAGTTGTGTTCCTCGGATGCGCAGGTCTGGCTGCCCTCTGGCTAACCTTTGCTGTTACCATGCGCGAACCTCCCTATGTGACGAGCCTGCGTTTGCCGTTATCGCCAGAAGCGATCCGCGAAGTCGGTCTGGTTGAGCGCCTTAAGGCTGTCGCAGGGGTTACGGATGCCGTGGTTATTGCTGAAGAAGCCGCCATCTACATCAAATTGGACACCGAATTATTGGATCGCGCGACGCTTGAGCAACTGGTCAACCCAGTGCCGACAGCGCGCCCAGCTTAGGAGAACGTTATGGCCCGTGGGGTTAACAAAGTCATATTGGTCGGTACATGCGGCCAGGATCCCGAAGTTCGCTACTTGCCTAACGGTAACGCCGTGACCAACCTGAGTCTGGCGACCAGCGAACAGTGGACCGACAAGCAAACCGGCCAGAAGGTCGAGAAAACCGAATGGCACCGCGTGTCGATGTTCGGCAAGGTGGCAGAGATCGCCGGTGAATACCTGCGCAAAGGTTCGCAGGTGTACATCGAAGGCAAACTGCAAACCCGCGAGTGGGAAAAAGACGGTATCAAGCGTTACACCACTGAAATCGTGGTCGACATGCAAGGCACCATGCAACTGCTGGGCGGCCGTCCACAGGGCGACCAACAGGGCCAGGGCGGCATGTCCAACTCGGCACCGCGCCCACAGCAGTCGCGTCCGCAACCAAGCCAACAGCCAAGCCAGCAGCCACAGCGTGAGTCGCGCCCAGCGCCACAGCAGGCCGCGCCGCAACCGGCTCCGGATTTCGACAGCTTTGATGACGATATTCCGTTCTAGGGTCTAAGCCCCAGGAACGAACAAAACCCCCGCAGGCGAAAGCCTCGGGGGTTTTTTATTGCGCCCGGTCAAGCGTCCACCTCGCCTGGCCAAGCGCCGGCACCAGGTCTGTGCAGCATTTGTACTCATGCCTCACAAGATTTAGGCTGTCGCCAACCTCAAAAAACAAAGGAGAGCCGTGATGACCTGGTCAGCCAAGCAGTACACGATGTTTGAGCAGCAGCGCACACGCCCGGTGCGTGATCTGGTCGCGGCCATTGCGAATACCGACGTGCGCACTGCCGTCGACCTGGGTTGTGGCCCCGGTAATTCCACCGAAGTGTTGGCCGAGCGCTTCCCGCAGGCGCATATCACCGGCCTCGACAGTTCCGATGACATGCTGGTCGACGCGCGTGAACGCTTGCCGGCGCTGAACTTCGAACTGGCGGACATTGGTGCGTGGAAGCCTGCGCAAACATTCGATGTGATCCTCGCCAACGCGTCCCTGCAATGGCTGCCCAACCACGCCACGCTCTATCCGCACCTGGTTAACCAACTGAGGCCTGGTGGTACGCTGGCGGTGCAAACCCCGGACAACCTTGACGAACCTGCCCACCGGCTGGCGCGTGAAGTGGCTGCCGATGGCCCATGGTCTGCAAAGATTGGTGCGGTTAAACACAATGAGCGGCACACCGCGAGTTACTACTACGAATTGCTGAGCAAGCAGTGCAGTACGGTTGATGTGTGGCGCACTACGTACCTGCACCCGTTGGTGGGGCCTGCAGCGGTGGTGGAATGGTTCAAGGCTTCGGCATTGCGGCCATTTCTTGCACCGCTGTCCAATAGCGAGAAGGCCGCATTCCTGGAGGATTACCAGGCGCGGATTACTCAGGCTTATCCGGCCTTGGCCGACGGAACCGTGCTGCTGCCTTTCCCGCGGCTGTTTATCATCGCGACCCGCTGAACCGGGCAATCAGGTGGCGGTTATGCGGCCGCCGCTTGCGCCTTCAGGTAGTCATCGGCCGAGACCACACTCGCGTAGCCAAAGCCCAGCGATGCCATGTAAGCACCGTGCACCTGCGCGGCCGGGATGACTTCGCCATTGAATTGCTGATCGCAGGTTGCGCACGCGTCGTGGATCACCGTGACCGTGTAGCCCAAATCTGCGGCGGCGCGAACCACGGCGTCGATACACATGTGGCTCATGCTGCCGACCACCACCACGTCGGTGATGCTGCGTTTTTCCAGCAGCGCACGCAGCTCGGTGCCGCGAAACGCGTTCACGAAATGTTTAAGCACCACCGGTTCGTCGCCTTCGTTCAGCACCTTGGCATGCAAGTGCGCGCCCGCGGACGCTGGCGTGAAGAACGGCGCGTCTTCGGCAGTGAACTCATGGCGCACGTGAATCACTGCATCACCGGCCTGACGGAAGGCGTTGAGTATTTGCGCCGCCTTGTCTGCCGCGGCTTCTACGCCATCAAGCGGCCACTTCCCTTGGGGAAAGTAGTCGTTCTGAATATCGATCAGGATGAGCGCTTGCTTGGCCATACGTGTTGCCTCGTGATGGGTGACAGGGTCAATATTAGCGTGCGCCGAGGCCAGGCGCGCCAGCTTAAAGCGCTCACGCGGGGGTTTTTTTGACCCGCAACGTTTTAGCCTTGGCCTCGACGGCGAGGTACATCACCAGCGCGATCAGCAGCGGCAAAATAAAATAAATCGCCCGGTACGCAATCAAGCCCGCCAACAAGCTGCCGCGTGACGCCTCATGCTGCAACAGTGCAATAAACACCGCCTCCAGCACGCCCAGGCCCGCCGGGATATGCGTAACCACTCCAGCAATCGCGCTGATCAGCAACACGCCCAGCACCAGCGGGTAATCCAGCTTGGCCGGCAACAGGGTAAAAATCACCGCTGCCATCAACGACCAGTTCAACGCGCCCATGGCTAACTGCAAACACGCCATGCGCAGCGACGGCAGGTTGATCTCGATGCCCTTGATCGACCACGCGCGTTTTTTCGAAAACTGGCAGGCCGCCAGATACCCAAGGCTGACCAGCACCAACAACGCGCCGATGCCTTGCAAGGCGCCGCTGCTGACCTTCCAGCCCGGCGGCATGGTCACCAACCCACTGCTGAACACCACGCCCGCCAAGGCCATATAGCCGAACCAGTTGGTGGCCAGGCTCAGGCCGAGGATCTTGGCGATATTGCTGGTGCTCACGCCAAGCCGCGAATACAGCCGATAACGCATGGCGATGCCGCCGACCCACGCGCTCAGGTTGAGGTTGAACGCATAGCTGATGATGCCCACCGGCAAAATCTGCTTCCAGCGCAGCGGTTGGCGAATGTAGGTGCGGCCGATCAGGTCAAAGCTTGCGTACACCAGAAAGCTGCACAGCGTCAGCGCGCCGGCGATCAGCAAGGTGCGCAGCTTGAAGTCGCCGAGCGTCTGCAGCACTTCGCTCCAGTCGATGCGCCGCGCGAGCAGGGTGAACAGCACGATCAGCAGCAGGAAGAAGGCGATGGTCAGCGGTTTCTTCCAACGCGTGAACCGTGAGCCGCTGGCTTCAGAGGTCATTGGCCGAGTTCTCGAAGGGTTTCAAGCGCGGTTTATGCGCGGGTAACCAGCCTGTCAGCGCGGGGAAGTGGCGCATGACGTGGAACACCAGAAAGCCGACCGTCAAGCGCCATAACCATAAGCGCGGTTTGCGGTTTTCCGGCATGGTCTGGCAATGGTTTTTGGCGAGTAGTTCCAGGCTTTCATAGAGTTCCTGATTGAATGCACGGTCACGAATCAGCACGTTCGCTTCAAGGTTCAGCGACAGGCTCAGCGGGTCGAGATTGCTTGAGCCCACGGTGCTCCAGTCGTCATCCACCAGCGCGACTTTGCCGTGCAGTGGGCGCTGGCAGTACTCGTGAATCACCACGCCATCCTTGAGCAAATAGTCATACAGCATGCGCGCTGCCAGCTTGGCCAGCAGCACGTCGGGCTGGCCCTGCATGATCAGTTGCACGTGCACGCCACGCCGCGCGGCATTGCGAATTTCGCGCAGCAGGCGGTAGCCGGGGAAGAAGTAAGCGTTGGCAATCACCGCGCGCCGTTGGGCTTTGCTCAAGGCGTGGATATACGCCTCCTCAATGTCATCGCGGTGTTGCACGTTGTCGCGGTAAATCAAGCGCACCAGGCCGCTGTCGCCCTCCGTCGACCACGGCGACGGGCGTTGCTGGCGCCGTCGCCAGCCACGCCGCGTGCGCACTTGGCGGCCACTTTGTGCGAGGGCGAAGTGGTGCAGGTCCGCCACCGCCGGGCCGATCACTTGCACCGCGTAATCCTGCTTGGCCTCGGGGCCGAAATCGCCCAGGTGATCGGCAGAAAAATTGATCCCGCCGATAAACGCCACCTCGGCGTCGACGACGACTATCTTGCGGTGCAGGCGGCGAAACCAGTTGGTGCGAAACCCGAGCGTCTTCGACGCCGGATCAAACATTTGCACCGTCACCCCGGCTTGCGCCAACTCGCCGAGAAACGACGGCGACAGCTCACCACAACCAAAACCGTCGAGGCTGGCCACAACCTTGACACCGCGTTGCGCCGCCTCGATCAGAATGCCTTGCAGCTCATGGCCAACCTTGTCTTCGAACAAGATAAAGGTCTCCAGCAGGATCTCCCGCCGCGCCTCGCGCATGGCCGCGAACACAGCCGGGAAGTACGCCTCGCCATTTTCCAGCAGCTCAATGCGGTTGCCCGCCTGCCAGCCGTAATCCAGGTCGCGGGCCTTGGCGTCATCCGGCGGCTGGTCGGTGGCGATGTGCTCTACCGCAATGTTCATAGTTCGATCTCCACCGACAGCGGCACGTGGTCTGACAGATGGGACCAGGGCCGCGTCGTCAGCACCCTGGGGTTGTGGGCCTTCAAGTTGCGCACATAAATGCGGTCCAACGGCAGCAAGGGCAGGCGCGCGGGGAAGGTTCGCGCGGGTTTGCCGTGGGCCTGCACGAACACTTCCTTAAGGCCGCTTTGGCTGAGGTCGGCCTTTTGGCGCCAGTCGTTGAAATCACCGGCAACAATCAGCGGTGCATCTGCTGGTATCTCGCTGATGCGCTGCTCCAGCAAGCGCAATTGCTGCTGGCGATGCACCTCGCGCAGGCCCAGGTGCATGCAGATCGCGTGCACCTCTTGCCCGCTGCCCGGCAAGCGCAGTACGCAATGCAGCAGGCCACGGTTTTCATGGCCGCTTTGCGAGATGTCGAGATTATCGTGGTGGATGATCTGAAATTTCGACAGCAGCGCGTTGCCGTGGTCGCCATGTGGGTAAACCGCGTTGCGCCCATAGGCGAATTGCGGCCAGATGCTATCGGCCAAAAACTCGTACTGCGGCATGTTCGGCCAGTCGCTGTAGTGCTGCGGGTGGTGCTTATGGGTGCCGTGAATTTCTTGCAGGAACACCATGTCGGCGCCCACGCTGCGCACTGCTTCACGCAGTTCGGGCAGGATGAAACGTCGATTCAGGGCCGTGAAGCCCTTGTGGATATTAACCGTCAGCACCGTGAAGCGAGTGATGGCGACGCTGGGCGTAACGGGCACCCAGTCGGGAATCGCAGCCATGATTGCTCCTGTGAAAAAAAGAGTGGGGGCCTGGCCCCCGTGTATGGCTGACTGCGATTTTTGCGTGAAAGTTTCCAACGTCCTACAGACGGCATATCACGCGGTATGACGCACCATGCAGAGCGTGCGAGGCGCAATTCCTTCAGCGTGCTTGGGAACGATCAGCGGCAAACCCCGTCAGTTCCTTACAGACCCTGCTGAAGGAGCCCGGTGTTTTGCTGAATTCAAAGACTGCATTACTGCTTGGTGCGCTGCTGTTGTGTGGCAGTGGCGCGCTGCAAGCCGCTGCCGCTGCTCCGGCCGCCGCCCCCGCCGAACCAGCCGCAGCCGCTGCGCCGGCCAAGCCCGAGTTGCTGGTGGAGGGCGGTTTGCTTGGCGCCATCAGTTCAAGCATCGACGACGTGCAGGACAAGCTCGACCTCAATCAAAACCTTATCGACGCCTGGCGCCTGCGCGCAGACCGTGCGGCAGACGAAGTAGGGCGCCTGGTCGATCAGACCAACCAGCGTTCGCCGTGGAGCATCGCCGGGGACTTTTTGCTGCTGTCCGGCGTGTGGGTCGGTGCTTTCGCCGTATTGACGTTGCTGGGGCACTTGATTGTGCAGCGCCTGAGTCGACGGCACTTCGTTGAACAGCGCGGGCGCCTGCAAGCCGTGCTTGGGTATGTGTTGCCGTACACGCTTCCGGCGGTGGCGTGTTTGCCGCTGACCTTGTATGTCAGCCACTTTTTACCCTCCTCGGTAGGCCGCGCGCTGGCGTTGTGCTTCGCTTACGCGACCAGCAGTGGCATCTTTTCCACGTCGATGCTGTTGTGCGTCATCGTCATGTTCAACGTGGGGCACAAACGGCCAGCCGTGCAGATTATTCGTAATTATTGCCCTAAACCGTTGTTCCTGATCGGCTTCCTCGCGGCCCTCAGCGACGCCCTGACCAGCCCGCAAATTGCGCGTCAATTGGGCGGCAATATCACCAGCAGCATCGCGGTGTTTACCGGCTTGTTCGCCGCTGTGATTTTTGGCGTGCTGGTGATCCGTTTGCGCCGCCCGGTGGCGCACTTGATCCGTAATCGGCCGTTGGCCCAGCGCATCAAGCACCCGGCGCTCCAGCAATCGTTGCGCATATTTTCGGGGTTGTGGTACTGGCCGATTCTGTTGATGGTGCTGGTCTCGGCGATCAACCTGATCGGCGCCGGCGACGACAACCAGAAGGCCCTGCGTTGCGCGCTGTTCACCACGATTCTGTTGATCGGCACGGTGTTTCTGAGCACCGTTTTACAGCACCTGTTCAAGTCTCGCAGCCAAGTGGCGATTCAACGTAGCAGCGCCTACAAGGAGCGTTTTCTCAGCCTGTTGCACGCGATTTTACGCATCGCCATGGCCATCGCCTTTATCGAAATGCTCGGGCGCATCTGGGGCATCTCGCTGTTTGAATTTGCTCAGCGCAACTCGGTGGGCCGCGCAATCAGCGACTCCCTTAGCAGCATCGGTTTGATCCTGCTGATGACGTGGCTGTTCTGGGTGGTACTCGACACTGCGATTCAGGAAGCGCTGAAACCACCAGTGAACAAACGCTCCAATCGCCAGCCGAGCACGCGGGTCAAAACCATCCTGCCGCTGTTGCGCAACGCGGTGAAAATCATCCTGGTGGTGATCTGTGCGATCACTACCATGGCCAACCTCGGCATCAACGTCGCGCCGCTGCTGGCCGGTGCCGGTGTGGTCGGCCTGGCCATCGGTTTCGGTTCCCAGCAGTTGGTGCAGGACGTGATCACCGGCCTGTTCATCATCATTGAAGACACGCTGTCGATTGGCGACTGGGTGGTGCTCGACTCCGGCCACGCCGGCACCGTCGAAGGCCTGACCATCCGCACGCTGCGCCTGCGCGACGGCAAGGGTTTTGTGCACTCGGTGCCGTTCGGGCAAATCAAGGCGGTTACCAACCAGTCGCGGCAATTTGCCTACGCGTTCTTTTCGGTGCAATTCACGTATGACACGGATGTGGACAAGGCCGTTGAGCTGATCAATGAGGCCGGGCAGTCGATACGCGACGATGTGTTCCTCAAGTACAACCTGCAAGGGCCGCTGGAGGTATTTGGTGTGGACAAAATGGACCTCAACGGCGTGGTCCTCACCGCACAGTTCCGCACGGTGTCGGGTGGGCAATATGCGGTCAGTCGCGCCTTCAACCAGCGCTTGAAAAAGCTTGTGGATAACTGTGATGAAGTGCACTTCGCGCAAACTTATCCACAGCAGGTTTTGCTGCCCAAGCGAACGCCGCAAGTGGATGAGCCGGAGGCTCCGGTGGTGCTGACAGAACAACCGCGCACCCAGTAGTTTTGTAGCGCCAAAGCCGGCCTCATCGGGAGCAAGCCCCCTCCCACAGTTGAGTGTGTGAACCCATTTG
The DNA here is from genome assembly GCF_002723595.1 of Pseudomonas sp. ICMP 460. NCBI lineage: Bacteria > Pseudomonadati > Pseudomonadota > Gammaproteobacteria > Pseudomonadales > Pseudomonadaceae > Pseudomonas > Pseudomonas sp. ICMP 460. Next base: position 155,301 of record NZ_LKBR01000002.1, on the reverse strand, counting down.
ATTGGGTTCTCACACCAACTGGGCTGACCCATTGATAGGGTTCCCACATTTGCCTGGGCTCACTGATTGATAGGGTTCCCACATTTGCCTGGGCTCACTGATTGATAGGGTTCCCACATTTGCCTGGGCTCACTGATTGATAAGGTTCCCACATTTGACTGGGCTCACTGATTGATAGGTTTCCCACATTTGCCTGGGCTGACCCATTGATAGGGTTCCCACATTTGCCTGGGCTCACCGATTGATAGGGTTCCCACATTTGCCTGGGCTCACTGATTGATAGGGTTCCCCCATTTGCCTGGGCTCACCGATTGATAGGGTTCCCCCATTTGCCTGGGCTCACCGATTGATAGGGTTCCCACATTTACCTGGGCTCACTGATTGATAGGGTTCCCACATTTGCCTGGGCTCACTGATTGATAGGGTTCCCACATTTGACTGGGCTGACCCATTGATAGGTTTCCCGCATTTGCCTGGGCTCACTGATTGATAAGGTTCCCACATTTGCCTGTGCTCACTGATTGATAGGGTTCCCACATTTGGCTGGGTTCACCCATTGATAGGGTTCCCACATTTGCCTGGGCTCACTGATTGATAGGGTTCCCACATTTGCCTGGGCTCACTGATTGATAGGGTTCCCACATTTGCCTGGGCTCACTGATTGATAGGGTTCCCACATTTGACTGGGCTCACCCATTGATAGGGTTCCCACATTTGCCTGGGTTCACTGATTGATAGGGTTCCCACATTTGCCTGGGCTCACCGATTGATAGGGTTCCCACATTTGCCTGGGCTCACCGATTGATAGGGTTCCCACATTTGCCTGGGCTCACTGATTGATAGGGTTCCCACATTTGCCTGGGCTCACTGATTGATAGGGTTCCCACATTTGCCTGGGTTCACTGATTGATAGGGTTCCCACATTTGCCTGGACTCACTGATTGATAAGGTTCCCACATTAGCATGGGCTCACTGATTGATAGGGTTCCCACATTTGCCTGGGCTCACTGATTGATAGGGTTCCCACATTTGCCTGGGCTCACTGATTGATAGGGTTCCCACATTTGCCTGGGCTCACTGATTGATAGGGTTCCCACATTAGCCTGGGCCCACTGATTGATAGGGTACCCACATTTGCCTGGGCTCACTGATTGATAGGTTTCCCACATTTGACTGGGCTGACCCATTGATAGGTTTCCCACACTTGCCTGGGCTGACCCATTGATAGGGTTCCCACATTTGCCTGGGCTCACTGATTGATAGGGTTCCCACATTTGCCTGGGCTCACTGATTGATAGGGTTCCCACATTTGCCTGGGCTCACTGATTGATAGGTTTCCCACATTTGACTGGGTTCACTGATTGATAGGGTTCTCACATTTGCCTGGGCTCACTGATTGATAGGTTTCCTACATTTGCCTGGGTTCACTGATTGATAGGTTTCCCACATTTGCCCGGGGTCACTGATTGATAGGGTTCCCACATTTGACTGGGCTCATCCATTGACTGGGTTCCCGACATTTTATTGGACTCACACATTGACTGGCCTCACACAGTCAACTGTGGGAGGGGGCTTGCTCCCGATGAGGCCCTCAAAGGCACCAGCCCTCAATGCCTGATCAATTTCTCTTGCACCGCCTGATGGTCCTCCTCCACAAACATCTGCTGCTTGCCGCCGACCATCACCGCAGCCAGCAAACCGTCGCGGTATACAATTCGATTGCCACTCACTGCCGGCACTTTACTGCCCGGCAACAGCGTGCCCACCAGGTTCAGCGGGTCAGCCCCGCACACGGCGATCAAGCTGCCGTCATGCGGCCTGCGCCTGACCTCACGCAGCAACGGAATCGCTTCCGGCAGCGCGAACTGCTCACCGGCCAAGCCGCTGACAAACCGCCCGCCGCGAATTTCCCCGCGCGCCTCCAGGCGGTGGAAGGTGCGCAGCAACTCGCGCCAACTCGGCAACCAGTCCGCCTCGCGTTCCAGCAAGCGCCAGAACACTACGCCATAGCGGCGCAGCAGGGTCATCGCCACATGCTCCAGGGTCTCGGCCGAGTGTGGGCTGGCGGCGGTTGGCGAGCGGCGCACCAAGGCCCAGCGCCCGGCATCGTCCATGCCGCCGATAAACGCCCCGCGCCCGCGCCGGCTGCTACGCGCCTGGCGCTTGCTGGCGGGTGTGGTCAGGGCGCGCAGCCCGGCAAAGCTGTCGGCATTCACCAGGCCTGCGCCCACCAGTTCCTGCAGGGCGGTTTCCAGTTCGCTGCGCAATAGATGCGCTTCGTGCACCAGCTCATCGAAAAACAGCGCGCCTTGCTCGCGCAGGGCCACGTGCACTTTTTGCGCTTTGGGCGACAGCGTGGCGCTGTCGGTCAACTCGGTCAGCCCGCTCCACAACGCCACCTGGCTGCGCGGCAACAGCACCACCGGCGTACTGCGCAATGCCATGGCGCCGGCCTTGTTGCTCAGGCGCGTCCACACCAGTTTGCCGCTGCGGCATAGCTCGTCCAGCCAAGTAGATGAGTAATCCTTGAGCCGCGTGCTGAGCAAGTCACTGTCCCAGGCCGAGGTCGCGGCGGCGTAACCTTCGAACTGGCCGACGATTTGCCCGAGCATCGCGCTGCCCTGGCCGCGTGTGCCGTCGGACACGTGCTGCCAATCGAACAAAAAGCGCATGAAGTCCTGCAACGCCACCGGCTCGATTTCGCGGCGCAGGCGCTTGACCGTGTAGCGGTGAATACGCGCCAGCAAATGCCGCTCGCACCATTGCTCGGCGCTGGCGCCGGGGCTGAAGTGGCCGCGCATCACGTAGCCTTCCTGCTCCAGTCGCGCGAGCGCCTGGCTGACGTCGGCCACGCGCAAGCCCAGCGGCGCTGCTATTTCGATCAGCGTCAGCGGACCGAAGCCACCGAGGCGCGCGCGCAGCACTTCGACCAGCGCCTCGTCCACGCTCCACGGCGCATCGAAACCCGGCAGCAGTGGCAAGCCGTTGGGGTAAATCGCCTGCAAGCAAGCCAAGCGCTCCACCGCCACCCACAACCCATTGTGCAATTGATACGCGCGCCCGGCCTTGGCCAGCGCGTGCAGCCATGCCGCCCATTGCGGCGTGACCTCGGCGGCAGCGACACACGCCAAACTCATCAGCGCCTCGTGCATTTCATCCGGGCCATGCGGCGCGGGCCAGGCTTCCTCGCGCACACCGGCGATGGCGTCGAGGTCCAGCGCGCCGAGGTCGTCGGTGCTGTGTGGGTCGCTCCAGCGCCGGTTGAGCACGGCCTGTGTGCGGCGCTCCTCCAGCGGCGCGTCATCCAGAAAGGTATACGGGCGTGCGCTGAGAATTTCGGCCGCCATGGGCGAGGGCGCCGGCAGGTCACGGCTGATCAGGCGCACCTCGCCGCGCTCCATGCGCCGCAGCAGGGCCAGCCAGCCGCTGCTGTCCATGGCTTCGTGCAGGCAGTCATCGAGCGTTTGTTCCACCAGCGGGTGTTCGGGCACTTCGCGTTCGCCGGCGAGGTTTTCCAGGCAGGCAATCTGGTCGGGAAACACGCTGGCGATCAGGTCTTCGCTTTTCATGCGCTGGATCTGCGGTGCCACCTTGCGCCCGCCGGTAAAACGCGGCAACGCCAGCGCTACACCGGCGTTCCAGCGCCAGCGCACGCCGAACAGCGGCGCCTCCAGCACGGCCTGAATCAAAATGTGTTCGGCGCTGTGGCTATTCAGGTAACGCCACACTTCATCCAGCTCAAAGCTGTGGCTGGTCGACAGCGACAGCACGATTGCATTCTCACTGGCCGCCGCCTGCAACTCGAAATTGAACGTACGGCAAAAGCGCTTGCGCAACGCCAAGCCCCAGGCGCGGTTGAGGCGGCTGCCGAACGGCGTATGGATGATCAACTGAGTGCCGCCGGACGCGTCGAAAAACCGCTCCATGATCAACGTGTCTTGCGACGGCAAGGCGCTGAGGGCCAAACGTGTGCGTGCCAGGTAGTCGAGGATTTGCTCGGCGCTCGCGTGGTTCAGGCCCAACGTGCCGGTGAGCCACTCGAGCGCCGGTTGCAGGTCACCGGGGCTGGCGCCGAGCAGGGCATCCAACTGCCCCTGAAAACGCGCCACCGCGGCCGACAATTCATTGCTGCGCCCCGGCGCCTCACCGAGCCAAAAAGGAATGGTCGGCGGCTGGCCATGCGCATCCTCGACGCGCACTTTGCCGGCCTCTACGCGCAAAATTCGGTAGGAGGTATTGCCGAGCTGGAAGATGTCCCCGGCGATACTTTCCACCGCAAAGTCTTCGTTGACGCTGCCGATGTTCAGGCTCTGAGGTTCCAGCAACACGCTGTAGTCGGCGTTGTCGGGGATGGTGCCGCCGCTGGTCACGGCGGTCAGCTTGGCGCCACGCCTGCCGCGCAGGGTGTGGTTCACGGCGTCGCGGTGCAGGTAGGCGCTGCGGATGCCTTGGCGACCGTTGTAGCCGTCTGAAAGCATTCGCAGCAAGGCCTGATAGTGGCGTTCATCCAGCGCGGCGTAGGGCGCGGCGCGGCGGATCAAGTCGAGCAGCGCCTGTTCCGACCATTCGCACGCGCTGACTTCGGCGATGATCTGCTGTGCGAGTACATCCAGCGGCGCCACCGGGATGTGCAAGGTGTCCAGTTCACCACGGCGCACGCAGTCGAGCAGGGCGGCGCATTCGATCAGGTCATCACGGGTGGTGGCGAACAGGCGGCCCTTGGGCGTGCCGCCGACCTGGTGACCAGAGCGGCCGACCCTTTGCAAAAAGCCGTTGATGGAACCCGGCGAGCCGATCTGGCAGACCAAGTCCACATCGCCAATATCAATCCCCAATTCCAGCGACGCGGTGGCGATCAGCACTTGCAGCTCACCGGCCTTCAGCCGTTGCTCGGCGTCCAGGCGCATTTCCTTGGCCAGGCTGCCGTGGTGCGCGGCCACCGCGGTTTTGCCCAGGCGCTCGCTCAAGTGGCGGGCCAAGCGTTCGGCGAGGCGGCGGGTGTTGACGAAAATCAGCGTGGTGCGGTGTTCGCGGGCGAGTGCGGCGAGGCGGTCGTAGACCAATTCCCACACGTCATTGGCCATTACCGCCGACAGCGGCACCGGCGGCACTTCTATTGCCAGGTCGCGCGGGCGGGCGTGGCCGATGTCGACAATCGCGCACGGCCGGTCGCGGCCGACCAAAAAGCGCGACACCGCTTCGATGGGCTTTTGCGTGGCCGACAGACCGATGCGCGTCAGCGGCGTGCTGCACAAGGCTTGCAGGCGCTCGAGGCTCAAGGCCAGGTGGCTGCCGCGTTTGCCGGCGGCGATGGCGTGAATTTCGTCGATGATCACCGTGCGCGTACTGCTGAGCATTTGTCGGCCGGAGTCCGAGCCCAACAGCACATACAGCGATTCCGGCGTGGTGACGAGGATGTGCGGTGGGCGCTTGCGCATCAGCGCGCGGTCTTTTTGCGGGGTGTCACCGGTGCGCACGGCGGTACGGATCTTAAGCGGCGCCAGGCCCATGCGCAGCAAGTGCTCGGTGATGCCGGCCAGCGGGTTTTGCAGGTTGATCTGAATGTCGTTGGACAGCGCCTTGAGCGGCGAGACATACACCACCAGCGTCTCGTCCGGCAGCTCGCCGCCGTTGGCCAGGCCTTGGTGAACCACGTCATCCAGCACCGCCAGGAACGCGGTGAGGGTTTTGCCGGAGCCGGTGGGCGCGGCGATCAGCGTGGAGCGGCGCTGGCGAATCAGCGGCCACGCCTGCGCCTGTGCGCCGGTCACCGAGGGGAAGGTGCTGCAAAACCAGGCGCTGACGGCGGGGTGAAAGCCGTGCAGTGCCGTGACGGTGGATTCAGGAAGGTTCATCTATTGATTGATAGCGCCTGCTCCAACAAGTTGCAATTGCGCACTTTATCCGTGACGGTTGCGCTACAAACCCGCAAAATGCAACGATTCTGGTTTAGACCTGCGGCATGGCTCACACGGCCGCCGACAATAACCATCGTTCCAAACAGACTGGGCCTGCACACTCTATGCGAATGCGCCTTATGTTACTGGGCGGCGGGAATGCCCTCGGGCAGGCGCTGATTCGCCTCGGTGCAGAGGAAAATATTGGTTTCCTCGCACCCAAACCGCCCCAAGACGGCTGGGATGCCGCGAGCCTCACCCAATTGCTCGACGACACTCGTCCCGATGCGTTGATCAACCTCGCCTACTATTTCGACTGGTTCCAGGCCGAAGCGGTCAGCGAAGCTCGTTTGGCTTCTCAGGAATTCGCTATCGAACGCCTGGCCGAACTGTGTCAGCACCACACCATCACCTTGCTGCAACCGTCCAGCTACCGCGTGTTCGATGGCTCGCGCGCCACCGCCTACAGCGAAAAAGACGAGCCGGTGCCGCTGGGCCTGCGCGGTCAGGCGTTATGGCGCATCGAACAAAGCGTGCGCGCGACGTGCCCGCAACACGTGCTGTTGCGTTTTGGCTGGCTGCTCGATGACAGCGTTGACGGCACGCTCGGGCGCTTCCTGGCCCGCGCCGAGACGCCCGACGAGTTACTGATGGCGGACGACCGGCGCGGCAACCCGACACCGGTGGACGACGCGGCGCGGGTGATCATTTCGGTGCTCAAGCAGCTTGATTGCGCGGCGCCGCTGTGGGGCACCTATCACTACGCCGGCCAGGAGGCGACCACGCCGTTGGCGCTGGGCCAGGCTATCCTCACCGAAGCGCGCCACTTCCACCCGCTGGCGGTTGAAGCGCCCACGGCCCAGGCACACGCCGCGCGGCCGGATGCGGCCGATGAGCCGCAACACGCGGTGCTCGCGTGCAAGAAAATCCTGCATACCTTCGGCATCAAGCCTCGGGCGTGGCGGGCGGGGTTACCGGCGTTGCTTGACCGGTTTTACCGGCACAGTTGAATGTGAGAGGGGGCTTGCTCCCGAGGGCAGTGTTTCAGTCAATTTATCAGGTGACTGTTACACCGCCATCGGGAGCAAGCCCCCTCCCACATTGGTTAGCTGGCGTTGCTTAAATCCAGATTAGAACTTGTAGCCGATGCCCACCATGTAAACCATCGGGTCGACGTCTACATTGACCTTGGCGCGAGTGCCTTGGCCCAGCGCGTTGTTGTCGACGGTGGCCTTGGTGCTGATGTCGATGTAGCGCGCCTGGGCGTTGATCATCCACTTGTCGTTGATCATGTAGTCGGCGCCGATCTGCGCAGCCCAACCCCACGAATTCTCAGCCTTGAAGTTGCTGAAACCGGCTTGTTCGGCGCGGCTGCCGACGTGCTCGTCGTAGATCCAGGTGTAGTTGATGCCGGCGCCCACGTACGGCTGGAAAGCCGACGTGTTGTCCAGCGGGTAGTACACGACGCTCAAGGTCGGCGGCAGGTGTTTGAGCGTGCCGAGCTTGCCGTTGGCGGCGCCGAGGGCGGTGTTCTTGATCTTCACGTCATGCTCGAACGGCGTGGCCGCCAACAGCTCGATGCCGACGTGGTTGGTCAGCATGTAGGCGAAGTTCAGGCCCAGTTGGGTGTCGCTGCTCATGGTCGCCTTACCGCTGAGGTTGGCGCCGGCCAATGGGCCCTGGTCAACCTTGACGCTGCTGCTGTCGGCCTTCGGATTCACGGTGATTGCACCGGCGCGAATCAGAATATCGCCGGCTTCGTGAGCGTAGGCGGCAGGGGCGGCGAGGGCGAGCGCGAAGACGGACGCGCCGAGCAGAGACTTGTTCATGGGAGCTCCAAAAGGACGTTAAAAGGTGTACGTCCAATGGTAAAGATCGTTCCCATCGATCTTTTGACTCAGCTCAATGAAAGGGCGATCAAGCGCTATTCCTGCAGTTCGTAGACGTAAATCTTTTCGGCATCCATTTGATAACCGGCGTCCGCCAATTCGCTGGACGACGGCTTGACTTGCATCGCGCCTTCGATCCAGTACGGCTGATACAGCTCATCAAGCTTCACCCCGAGTTCGCTTTTTACATGCACGATCTGGTTCGACGGCGGCGGCGGCACATGGATACACGCGCCGAAATACGGCACCAGCAAAAACTCGGTGGTGCGGCCCTCTTCGCTGACTTCCAGCGGCACGATATACCCCGGTAAACGAATGTGCTGGCCATCAAGGCTCTGCACCACCGGCGCGTTGGGCAGGTCCTGCCTGGCCGCTGGCGCCGCCTCCACCGACAACGCATCGGCCATGTTCGACAGGTCGTGCAGCGGTTTCATATTCGGAACTTCCGGCGGCGCGTCCGGCGGAATCATCTCTTGCCACGACAAGTCCTTGGGCTGTTCGGCGGCCCAGACAGGCACCGACACCAACAGCAGCAACGCAAACATCGCACCACGCATGAAACATCCTCAAAAAATGAATACGAGCGCCAAGCTGCAAGTAGAAGCCGATTCGCGTTTAGCTTGTAGCTTATAACTTGCCGCTTGCCGCTGCGCTTCTACAGCCGTATGGACAGGCCATCGGCCAAAGATTGTCGATAGGCGCGCCACGCGGGCACGCTGCCCATCAACAGTGCTGCGGCCAGAATACCGGCGAGCAACGTCCATTCATATTCGCTCGGCCACGACATCGGCAGGTCCAGGCCGTAATTGGCCTGCAAATAGCCGCGTGATGCGCCGATGCACACGTACAGCAAGGCGGTGCCTGCGACCACGCCGGACAGCGCCAGGGCGAAGGCTTCGAAGACCAGTAACGTCGCAATGTGCCAAGGGCGCGCGCCCACCGAACGCAAGATCGCCATTTCGCGGCGGCGCTCGTTGAGGCTGGTCAGGATAGCGGTGAGCATACCGATCAAGCCTGTCAGCACCACGAACAGCGAGATCACGAACAGCGCTTTTTCGGCAGTGCCCATCATGCTCCACAGCTCTTGCAGCGCCACGCCCGGCAAGATCGCGAGCATCGGCTCGCCACGGAACTCATTGATCTCGCGTTGCAGGGCGAAGGTCGAAATCTTGTTGTTCAGGCCCAGCATAAACGCGGTGATCGCCTGCGGGGTGAGGTCCATGTTGCGTGCCTGATCGGCACTGATGCGGCCTTTGCCCTGGGCCGGCACACCGTTGTGCCAGTCTATATGAATCGCTTCCATGCCGCCGAGGCTGATGTGCAGCGTGCGGTCTACCGGCGTGCCGGTGCGTTTGAGAATGCCGACCACGGTGAAAGGTTTGTCATCGTGTTTCACCAGGCTGACCACCGCCACGCCGTGGGCCAGCACCAGCGTGTCGCCCAGTTTGTAATGCAGTGCGTCGGCCACTTCGGCGCCGAGCACCACTTCAAACGGGTCGGTGGCGAAGGCGCGACCGCTGGCCAGTTCGAGGTTCTGCTTGCGACCGTACTGGTAGTGCTCGAAGTACGACGCGTTGGTGCCCATCACCCGGTAGCCGCGGTGCGAGTCGCCGAGGGAAATCGGGATCGCCCATTTCACCTGCGGGTTGGCTGCGAAGTGCTGGTAGCTGTCCCAGCGAATATTGTTGGTGGCGTTGCCGATACGAAATACCGAATACAGCAGCAGGTTGACCGAACCCGAGCGCGCGCCGACGATCAGGTCGGTGCCGCTGATAGTGCTGGCGAAACTGTTGCGCGCCTCAACGCGCACGCGCTCTACCGCCAGCAGCAGGCACACCGACAGGGCGATGGCGAAGGCGGTGAGTATCGCGGTAAAGCGGCGGTTAGCCAGGCTGGCCATGGCTAGACGGAACAGATACATCTCAAACCTCTGCGGGCGTGGCGGCGCGATTGAGTTCGGCCAGCGACAGGTTGCGGTCGAACAGCGGCGCCAGGCTCTGGTCATGGCTGACAAATAACAGGCTGGCACCGGCCTCGCGGCATTCTGCGAACAACAGTTGGAGGAAGGCTTCGCGGGCGTCGTAATCCAGCGCCGAGGTGGGCTCGTCGGCGATCACCAATTCCGGCTGGCCAATCAGCGCGCGGGCGGCGGCGACGCGTTGTTGCTGGCCGATGGACAGCGAATCGGCGCGGCGCTCGAGCAAATCCTTATCCTTCAAACCCAAGTGCGCGAGCAAGGTCGCGGCGGCCTGATCGACACTGCCGTGGCGTTGCTTGGCGCGTTGCGCACGCAATTTGGAAAAGTGGCAAGGCAACTCGACGTTCTCGCGCACCGACAGAAACGGCAGCAAGTTGAACTGCTGGAAGATGTAGCCGGTGTGGTCAACGCGAAAGCGGTCGCGGGCGCCGGCCGAGAGCTCGGTCAACTCCTGGCCAAGCAGGCGAATGCTGCCCTGGCTGGGCTTCTGCACGCCGCCGAGCAGGCCGAGCAAAGTGGTTTTGCCGCTGCCGCTCGGGCCTTTTAGAAACAGGGTTTCGCCAGGTTCCAGGCGGAACGCGGGAATGTCCAGCAACTGCGGGTGGCCGGGCCAGTTAAAGCCCAGGTCAGACAGTTCGATAAGTGCTTGGGTCATGTGAAATCAGTATCGCCTGCTGGCAAGGTTTTAAAAGTGGCGCCGATCCACCGTGGGAGCAGGCACGCCAGTGCCCACAGTGGCCGGGTTTCAAATCAGAACTTCAAGGTGGCTGCGGTGGCGGCGGCTTCAACGCCTTGCTGGCCGCTTGGGCCGATCAGTTGTACCTGAATTTTGCGGGTGGCGGGGAAGGTCTTGAACACTTGGCTCAGGTCCAGATTGCTCAGCGCTGTCGGCGTGGCGCAGGTGAGCTGGTAGCGCGCGTGAATTTCGCTGTGGTCGTGATGATGCTCGTGGGCGGCCGCGCCTTTGCCGTCGGTGGCGTGGTCGTCATCGCCATCATCGTCGTCGTCATGATCGGCTTCAGGTTTGTCGCCGAACAACGGGCTGTTGAGTTCCTGAGTGCTGACCACGCAGCCGGCAGCTTTTGGCAGGCTGAACAAGGCCAGCGGGTTCTCCAACTGCTTGCGCGCTGCGGCGACCTTGGCTTTGTCAGCGGCCGTGGTGGCGAGGTGTTCGAAACCCACCAGGTTCATCGCCGGGCTGTCCAGCTCAAGCTCCAGGGTCTGGCCGTCGAGCACTGCATTGAGGCGGCCCACGCCGTGTTCGTGGGCGCCAAGGCTGCCGTGCTCGTGTTCGTGCTCATCGTGAGCATGGGCAACTGCCAGTGGCAGCAGGGCAAACGGCAAAGCGAGCAGCAAACGGCGCATGAGAAGGCTCCAAAAAGATGAAAGTTTTGTTATGTGATCTTATAACAATAATTCCGGAGTTTGACCGCCCGCTTGGCGTTGCGCAAGCCGCGTGGGAGCATGCGGGTCAGAAAAATGCAGGAGTAAGGACGATGTTGCGAATTCGTGGAACCGTGGGCGACTTGCCGGTGGACTTGACCCTGGAACTCGACGACGGCGATTGGGCAAAGCTCGGCGCCCACTTGCAGGCGAGCCCGGTCGCCAGCGAACCGCCGGCGGCGCCGGTCAAACAGACGGATGACGTGTGGCAGAAGGCTCAGGACCTGTTGCGCAAGGCCGGGCAGCTCAGCGGGTTGGAGCTGCTTGATCAGTTGGAAGGTTTGGCCGGCGATGCCGCGTCAGGCAAGCGCTTGCTGGTGCGCTTGCGTCACAGCGCCAAGGTGAAAGTGATCAGCGGCGGTGATACGCCGCTGTACACCTGGGTTGAATAACCCTTGCAGGTTCGTGCCTGCAGGGGCAATTAGTACAGCGCGGCGAACAACTTACGGCGGTACACCGTGACCAACGGGTGCTCATTGCCGAGCAATTCGAACACTTGCAGCAAGGTCTTGTGCGGCAGGCCGTCGCTGTAACTGCGGTTACGGATAAACAGCTTGAGCAGGCCTTCCAGCGCGGCGTCGTATTGCTGGCGCGCCAGTTGTTGAATCGCCAACTGATAGGCGGCTTCATCGTCCAGCGGGTTTTGCGCCAAGCGGCTTTTCAGCTCGGCGGCGTCCGGCAAGTCGGCAGCCTGGCGCAGGAAGGTGATTTGCGCCTTGGCCCCCGCGAGCGCGGCTTTGTGGTCGTCGCTTTTCACCGCGTCGAGCACGGCTTGGGCTTCGCCCAACTCACCGCGTTCGGCCAGGCAGCGCGCGTACAGAATCAGCGCGCCGGCGTTGCTGTTGTCTTCGCCCAACAGTGCAACCAGCACCGCTTCGGCATCGCTGATACGGCCTTCGGCAAACAGTGCCTGCGCCTGCTCGAGCGGATCGGCCGCCGCCGGTGGCGGCATCTGCACATGTGGCTCGAGCATCGCGCGTATCGCCGACTCCGGCTGCGCGCCGGCAAACCCGTCCACCGGCTGGCCATCCTTGAACAGCACCACCGTCGGCAGGCTTTGAATGCCAAAGCGCGCAACGATGTCTTGCTCGGCCTCGCAATCGACCTTGGCCAGCAGCAACTCGCCCTGATAACTCTCGGCAATCTTCGCCAGCAACGGCATCAGCGCCTTGCACGGCGCGCACCACTCGGCCCAGAAATCCACAAGCACGGGTTGTTCAAAGGAGTTCTGAATCACCGCCTGCTCGAACGTGGCAGTGGTTGCGTCGAAGATGTACGGCGTGGGCTCACTCATGGGGCGTCTCGAATAAAGCGGGAATGGGGCAACTATAAGGGCTGGCGAGGTTGACCGGAAGCAGCAGGGTACTCAACTGTGGGAGCGGGCTTGCTCGCGATGGCCTCAAGGACGCCGCGAATGGTACAGGCTCACCTTGCGAAACTCCCAAGGCTCGGCCAGGTCTGGCAACGTCAAGCCATCAAGAATCTCCAGGCGCTGATAAGCCGGGTGCTGGAAGTCCCTCACGCGTGAATCCGCCACCAGCGTTTCGCGGCCACGGCTGAGGAACTGGTCGAGCAACGGCAGGTTGGCGCGGTCGTAAAGCACGTCGGCCACCAGGATCAGGTCGAAACGGTCGGCTTCGGCGAAAAAATCGGCTGAATACTCCAACTCAACCGCGTTGAGTTGGGCATTCGCGCGGCAGGCCGCTAACGCCAGCGGGTCAAGGTCGCAGGCCACCACTTCGAGCGCGCCGGCTTTAACCGCGGCAATCGCCGCCACACCGGAGCCTGCGCCAAAATCCAGCACGCGCTTGCCGGCGACCCACTCAGGGTTGGCCGCCAAGTAACGCGCCAGCGCCAAACCACTGGCCCAGCAAAAGCTCCAGTAGGGCGGCTCGTGCAGGATGCGCCGGGTTTCGTCGGGGCTGAAGGCGCGCTGCATATTGCCCGCATCCAGTAGCCATAAGCGCAGCTCGGTGCCCGGCAATGCGCAGGGCACCAGTTGCGCGTCGCCGATCAGTTCGCTCAGCGCGTGTTGCAGGCCCAGCGGTGGCGTCATGGCGCTTTGACGAGTTGCAGCGGGCCGGTGGTCTGCGTGATCGCTTGGGTGATGTGTACGGCGGGCAGGTGCAGGATGAGCTGCCCGGACTGGCTGGCGCGGCCGCGCAACTCCACTCGCGCACCGGCCGGGAAGGCTTCTGGGTTAAAGCGCAGGCGGAAGGCGAGTGGCTTGCCGTTGCCGCTCAGTACGCTGCTGGCGAGCAGCTGTTGCGGGCGGTTGCGCTCGTCGATCACCAGCAGCGCCAGTTCGACTTCGGCGCCGGCCGGCACACCGTTGAGGGTGCCGTTGATTTCACGCTGGTACGCAGGCAAAGGGCCGAGGTCTTCAATGCCCGGGACTTTTTTCTCTTGTGCAGGTGTCGGTTGCGGGGCGGCAGGCTTTGGGGCTTCGGTGCTGCAGGCGACCAAAAAACTGAACACGGTGAGTAAAACAAGTGGTCGTAACTGCATGTACGGCTCCAGAAAGGACAAAATCCGTGGTGTGAACATTAATAAACATATAAGCCTGCCTATATACCGTAAAGGCTATGGCTTGTCTTGCCACAGGGATGCGCTACCATGGCCCTCCCTTTTTTTGTTGCCTGCCACCATGCACTGTCCCTTCTGCGGTGCCAACGACACCAAGGTCATTGACTCACGTCTGGTCGCCGAGGGCGATCAGGTACGTCGCCGGCGCGAATGCCTGGCCTCTGGCTGCGGTGAACGTTTCACCACCTTCGAAACCGCCGAACTGGTGTTGCCACGTCTGATCAAGTCCGACGGCAGCCGCCAGCCTTTCGACGAAGACAAACTGCGCGCCGGTATGCAGCGCGCCCTGCAAAAACGCCCGGTGAGTATCGAGCGGCTGGAAGCGGCGCTGGTGCACATCAAGCACAAACTGCGCGCGACCGGCGAGCGCGAGGTCAAGAGCCTGGTGGTTGGAGAGCTGGTGATGGGCGAGCTGCAAAAGCTCGACGAAGTCGCCTATATCCGTTTCGCCTCGGTGTATCGACGCTTCCAGGACCTCAACGAGTTCCGCGAAGAGATCGATCGCCTGGCCCGTGAGCCGATCAAAGAATGAATTCACCGTCTGCTGAGCAAACTGTCCTCGACGCCCATTACATGGCCCGCGCCCTCGAATTGGCGCGCAATGGCCTGTACACCACCCACCCCAACCCACGGGTTGGCTGCGTGATAGTGCGCGATGGGCAGATTGTCGGCGAAGGCTGGCATCAGCGCACCGGCGAACCGCACGCAGAGCCTAACGCCCTGCGCGCCGCCGGGGCCAAGGCGCGTGGCGCTACGGTCTACGTGACGCTGGAACCGTGCAGCCACCATGGGCATACGCCGCCGTGCGCCGATGCGCTGGTGAGTGCCGGTGTTGCGCGGGTTGTGGCCGGGATGCAGGACCCGAACCCCGAAGTGGCCGGTCGCGGCATGCAGCGCCTGGCGCAAGCCGGTATCGAAATCCGCAGCGGCGTGCTCGAAAGCCAGGCGCGTGCGCTGAACCCGGGGTTTCTCAAACGCATGGAACACGGCCTGCCGTTTGTGCGGGTCAAGCTGGCGATGAGCCTGGACGGCCGCACCGCGATGGCCAGCGGCGAAAGCCAGTGGATCACCGGCCCTGCCGCCCGCGCCGCCGTGCAGCGTTTGCGCGCTGAAGCCAGTGTGGTGTTGACCGGTGCCGATACGGTACTGGCCGACGGCGCGCGCCTGACCGTGCGCGCCGCTGAACTCGGCCTGGATGACGCCACCACCGCCCTGGCCATGTCGCGCCCGCCGTTGCGCGTGCTGATCGACGGCCGCCTGCGCGTGCCGCTCAACGCACCGTTCTTCAAGGCTGGCCCGGCACTGGTGATCACCTGCGTGACCCCGGAAAACCAATTCCCGCGTGGCCCCGAATGCCTGGTGGTGCCGGGCGTGGAGGGCCAGGTCGACCTGCGCTCGGCGCTGGTCGCCCTGGCCGCGCGCGGCGTCAACGAAGTATTGGTGGAAGCTGGCCCGAGCCTTGCCGGCGCGTTTGCCCAGCAGGGCCTGGTCGACGAGTACGTGATATTCGTCGCCGGCAAGTTCTTGGGTTCCGCCGCGCGGCCGTTGCTCGACTGGCCGCTTGAGAAGCTCGGCGACGCCCCCCAACTCAAGATCACTGAGATGCGCGCTGTAGGCGACGATTGGCGAATCACTGCAATCCCCTTGGCGCGCGTATAATTCTGACCGGGCGCTCAAGTGCCCGCTGTGTTTTCCAGGAGGACTCCATGTTCACCGGCATTATCGAATCCATCGGCAGCATCCGCGCGATGACCCCTAAAGGCGGCGACATTCGCCTGCTGGTTGAAACCGGCAAGCTCGACCTGGGCGATGTCAAACTGGGCGACAGCATTGCCGTCAGCGGCGTGTGCCTGACCGTTATTGAGCTGCCTGGCAACGGCTTTGCCGCCGACGTCAGCCGCGAAACCCTCGACTGCACCGCGATGAGCGACCTGGCGGCCGGCAGCCCGGTCAACCTGGAAAAAGCCCTGACCCCGACCACCCGCCTCGGCGGCCACCTGGTCAGCGGCCACGTCGATGGCGTTGGTGAAGTGGTGGCGCGCAGCGAAAACGCGCGTGCCGTGGAGTTTCGCATCCGCGCGCCCAAAGAACTGGCCAAGTACATCGCCCATAAAGGCTCGATTACCGTCGACGGCACCAGCCTGACGGTAAACGCCGTGAACGGCGCCGAATTTGAACTGACCATCATTCCCCACACCCTCAGCGAAACCATCATGGCGTCTTACCAGCCAGGTCGCCGGGTGAACCTGGAAGTTGACTTGCTTGCCCGTTACCTGGAGCGTCTGCTGATGGGCGATAAGGCCGCAGAGCCTGCAACGGGGAACATCACTGAAAGTTTTCTGGCCGCTAATGGCTACCTGAAATCCTGACCCAAGGGGGTGCCTCGTGGCGCTCAACAGCATCGAAGAACTGGTTGAAGACATCCGCCAAGGCAAGATGGTCATCCTGATGGATGACGAAGACCGCGAAAACGAAGGCGACATCATCATGGCCGCCGAAGCGTGCCTGCCTGAGCACATCAACTTCATGGCCAAGCACGCCCGTGGGCTGATCTGCATGCCCATGAGCCGTGAGCGCTGCGAATTGCTCAAGCTGCCGTTGATGGCGCCGCGCAACGGGTCGGGTTTTGGCACCAAGTTCACCGTATCGATTGAAGCGACCACCGGCGTCACCACCGGCATTTCCGCCGCAGACCGCGCGCGTACTGTGCAAGCCGCCGCCGCGAAAGACGCCAAGGCTGAAGACATCGTCAGCCCTGGCCACATCTTCCCGCTGATGGCCCAACCGGGCGGCACGCTCGCTCGCGCCGGCCACACCGAAGCGGCGTGCGACCTGGCGCGCATGGCCGGTTTCGAGCCGAGCGGGGTGATTTGCGAAGTGATGAATGACGACGGCACCATGGCCCGTCGCGCTGAACTTGAAGCGTTTGCCGCCGAGCACAACCTCAAGGTCGGCACCATTGCCGACCTGATTCACTACCGCATGATCCACGAGCGTACCGTTCAGCGGATTGCCGAGCAGCCGCTGGACAGCGAACTGGGCCACTTCACCTTGGTGACCTACCGTGATTCAGTCGAAGGCGACGTGCACATGGCGTTGACCCTGGGCACGATCAGCGCCGACGAGCCGACGCTGGTACGTGTGCACAACATGGACCCGCTGCGCGACCTGCTGATGGTCAAGCAACCGGGCCGCTGGAGCCTGCGCGCCGCCATGGCTGCGGTGTCTGAGGCCGGCAGCGGTGTCGTGCTGTTGTTGGGCAACCCGGTGGATGGCGACGTGTTGCTCGCGCATATTCGTGATACCGCCGAGCACGCGCAGATCAAAACACCGACTACCTACAGCATCGTCGGTGCCGGTTCGCAGATCCTTCGCGACCTCGGCGTGCGCAAAATGCGCCTGATGAGCGCACCGATGAAATTTAATGCCATATCCGGTTTCGATCTGGAAGTTGTAGAATACGTGCCCTCCGAATAAAGGCTGGCGATTTTTGCCCCTTGTTCGCGGTTAAATCATCACTGAGGGACGCACTTTTCGCGTCCCGGCTCTTTAAGAGATTTGTCGAATGACCCTGAAGACCATCGAAGGTACCTTCATCGCACCCCAAGGCCGCTACGCCCTGGTGGTTGGCCGCTTCAACAGCTTCGTGGTTGAAAGCCTGGTAAGCGGTGCTGTGGACGCCCTGGTTCGCCATGGTGTGAGCGAAAGCGACATCACCCTCATCCGTGCGCCTGGCGCCTTCGAAATTCCACTGGTTGCGCAAAAAGTTGCTCAACAGGGTGAATACGCGGCGATTATCGCCTTGGGCGCGGTCATTCGTGGCGGCACTCCGCACTTCGAATACGTGGCTGGCGAATGCACCAAGGGCTTGGCCCAGGTGTCCATGGAGTTCGGCGTGCCGGTTGCTTTTGGCGTGCTGACCGTAGACTCCATCGAGCAAGCCATCGAGCGTTCCGGCACCAAAGCCGGTAACAAGGGCGCTGAAGCTGCCTTGTCCGCCCTCGAAATGGTCAGCCTGCTGTCGCAGTTGGAGGCCAAGTGATTTCCGACGAGAGCGATCGTTTCAACCCACGCGATGAGCGCCCGGCCGACGCCGGCAAGCCTTCGAAAAGCGAAAAGCGCCGTGCTGCGCGTCAGCTCGCCACCCAGGCGTTGTACCAGCGCCACATGGCCGGCACCTCGCTGAACGAAATCGAAGCGCAATTTCGCGTCGATAACGATTTCACCTTTGCCGATCAGAGCTACTTCCACGACATCCTGCACGGTGTGCCAGCCAACCTGACCGAGATCGACGCTGCGCTCGCGCCTTGCCTGGACCTGACCATCGAAGAGCTCGACCCGGTGGAACTGGCGGTATTGCGCCTGTCCACCTGGGAACTGCTCAAGCGCGTCGACGTGCCGTACCGCGTGGTGATCAACGAAGGCATCGAGCTGGCGAAAGTCTACGGTTCGACCGACGGCCACAAGTTCGTCAACGGCGTGCTCGACAAAATGGCACCGCGCTTGCGCGAAGCCGAAGTGAAGGAACACAAGCGCTAAACCGCGCTTGAGTCCTGAATGGGTGAGTTTGAGCTGATTCGCACCTACTTCGCCGCCGCGCCCTGTGCGCAAGGCGGTGAAGGTATTGCCTTGGGGATCGGCGACGACTGCGCCTTGCTGTCGCTGCCCGCCGGGGAGCAACTGGCAATTTCCACCGATACATTAGTGGCCGGCGTGCACTTTGCCGACCCGTGTGACCCGTTCCTGCTCGGCCAGCGCTCGCTGGCCGTGGCAGTCAGCGACCTGGCCGCCATGGGCGCCCATCCGCTTGCTTTTACCCTTGCCCTTACCACCCCGACGGTCGATGCCGATTGGCTGCAACGCTATGCCCAAGGCTTGAACGCCATGGCGCAACGTTGCGGCGTCGGCCTGGTGGGCGGCGACACCACGCGCGGGCCGCTGAGCCTGACGCTCAGCGTGTTCGGCCGTGTGCCCGCCGGGCAGGCGTTGACGCGCAGCGGTGCGCGGCCGGGCGACTTATTGTGTGTTGGCGGTGAGCTGGGCGACGCCGCTGGCGCCTTGCCGTTGGTGCTCGGTCAGCGTACGGCTGACGCCTTGATCGCTGAACCGCTGCTCGCGCATTATTGGTCGCCTCAACCGCAGTTGGCGCTCGGCCTGGCGCTGCGGGGCAAGGCGACGGCGGCGATGGATATCTCGGACGGGCTGTTGGCCGATTGCGGGCACATCGCCAAGGCGTCGGCGGTGAGCCTGTTAATTGAACGTGAGCAACTGCCATTATCCAAGGCCTTGCTGGCGTTTGTCGGCGATGACGAGGCGCGTATAGCCGCGTTGAGCGGCGGCGACGACTACGTGCTGGCGTTCACGCTGCCGCCTGCCGAACTTGCGCCGTTGCTGGCCGGCGGATGGCCGATTCACGTGATCGGTCGGGTCGAGGCCGGGCAGGGCGTCACGCTGCTGGATGCCAGCGGGCAAGACATCACGCCTGCCGTGCGTGGCTATCAGCATTTTCGGGCAGTTACATAGAACCCACTTAAAGGCCAATCAAACCGATTGATCTTTATCAGCGATAATTCAGCTTAAGCGTCGGTTATAACCTGCTGTTACAATGCACGCCTCTGTGAAATCTGAAATCAGGAGCACATGGTGCCCGTCGTTTTCGTCGCCGCTTCCAAGCTGCCTACCCCTTTTGCCACATTCACCATGAACGGCTTTCTCGAAGAAGCCACGGGGCGAGAGCACGTCGTGCTCAGCCTGGGTGAGATCGCCGACGGTGCGCCGGTGCTTGGCCGCGTGCACTCCGAGTGCCTGACGGGTGACGCGCTGTTCAGCCAGCGCTGCGACTGTGGTTCGCAACTGGAAGCCGCCATGCAAGCCATTGCCCGCGAAGGGCGTGGCGTGTTGCTGTACTTGCGTCAGGAAGGCCGTGGCATTGGCCTGATGAACAAGATTCGCGCCTACGAGCTGCAAGACGGCGGCGCCGACACCGTGGAAGCCAACGAGCGCCTGGGCTTTGCCGCCGACCAGCGTGACTACGCGATTTGCCTGCCGATGCTTGAGCATTTGGGCGTGAAGTCCCTGCGTTTGATGACCAACAACCCGCGCAAGGTCAAAGCCTTGACCGAGATGGGCATCACCGTGGCCGAGCGCGTGCCGTTGCACACCGGGCAAAACCCGCACAACAAACTCTACCTGGCGACCAAAGCCAGCAAGCTCGACCACATGATGGGCAACGAGCATCAGGGCGAGGTCGACCGCGCGTGACCCGTGGCCAGGTGAAACGGCGGCTGTCCTTCAACTGGTGGCAGTACCTGGCGCTGGCGTTGCTGCCGTTGTTTGTGATCAACCTGGTGTTCGGCCACGCGCAATCCCTGCTTCCCGTGCTGGCCATACCGTTGTTCATTGCCGGTGTGGCCTCGATGTTTCTGAGCCTGCGTTATTTTCATGGCTATAAACACGCACTGATCGCCACGTCCAAAGCCCTCGATACGCCCGAAGAGCCGGCTGCCTGGTTAACCCTCGCGGCGCGTCGGCGCACGGCGCTGCTGGTGGCCGCCATACCGGCCTGGATCGGTGCGTTGGCGGTGTTCGTCGGCCTTGAGGCGGTGCCGCTGTTTCTGCTGGCACTGTCGACCCTGGTGCTGTTTTACCTCTATCGCATCCCCCGTCAACTGGGATGAAACGCTATTGGCTGGCGCTCATGCTGCTGGCATTCGGTGCACAGGCCTTGGCGGCCCAGCGTGTCGTCAGCCTGGCGCCATCGCTGTCTGAAATCGTGGCCGAACTGGGCGCTGCCGACGTGCTGGTGGGCCTGCTCGACGGCGGCGATCGGCCGGCAGCCTTGGCCGCGGTGCCGTCAGTGGGGCATTACGGGCAGTTGAATATGGAGCGCCTGCTCAGCCTTAAGCCCGACCTGATCCTGCTCTGGCCCGGCAGCGTCGGCCCCGCCCAGCGCGAGCAGCTGCAGCGCCTGAATATTCCGGTTTATGTGGCCGAACCGCATAACCTTGAGCAACTTGCCACGCAAATCCAGGCCATTGCCGAGCAATTGGGCCGCGATGAGGCCGGTCGCCAATTAGCCACGCAGGTGCGCCAACGCCTGGCCGAATTGCGCCAGCGCTATCAGCGCGCCGAGCCGTTGCGGGTGTTTTATCAAGTGTGGAACCCGCCGTTGTACACCGTGGGCGGCGGGCAGATCATCAGCGATGCGCTGACGCTGTGCGGGGCGCGCAACGTATTCGACGACCTCAAGCTGCCTGCGCCGCAGGTCAGTATCGAGTCGGTGTTGCAGCGCAATCCGCAGGTAATTCTGGCCGCCGACCAGGCGCAACTGGACGCCTGGAAGGCCTGGCCGCAGCTAATGGCAGTTGCCGAAAACCGCTTGTACCGAGTGCCGGACAAAGGGCTGGAGCGACCGAGCGCGCAGATGGTTGAGGCAGTTGCCAAGCTCTGTCAGGTCTTGGCGCATTTCGAAAAGCCATAAGCGCTCACGCCTGCAGTCTCGGTGAACGCCACATAGAAGCTTCGCGTTTTGCTCTTGTTTCGCAATGTGTAGTCAAAGCACTGCGAGGCGCCACCGCCAGCAGGCGTGACGCGGTCAGGCTGCTGAATGGCCAAAAGGTCTTGTTGAATTGACGCCGCCTCGGCGGCTTTGACGTAAACGGGGTGATCGCCGAAGGCCATCAACGTGGCAACCCTTTCGATGACGCTGCACCCGGTCAGCACCAGCAATAGCGTGCCAACGCAAGCAATCAGAAGACGCATGGTGAGCCCTGTAGGAGTGGCGTACGAAAGGGTGCTTGCGCCCTGTACACCACCAAACGCAAGTTCGAACAGGTTGAACGGGCTAGGCGGTCATTGTCTGTCGGGCATTTCGCGTTCACTGGGTCGAATCAGTGCAAAGCACACTAAGCGCATGCCGCAAGCGCGAGGCATCGGCTGCGATGCGCTCACGCAACGTTGGCGTTTTTTAGCGCGATTCGTCTGTCAAACCCGTCAGACTTTGCATCGGGAGTTGCCCGGCCATGTGTGCTAGTTTCGCGGCTCCCCGTAAGGGCTGACCCAGCAGCATAAGGACACATCATGCGGTATTTTCTGACGTTGACCGGTGCCGCGCTTGCACTGGCGCTAAGCGGTTGCGAGATCACGCAAACCATCTCGCAGCTCAGAACATTCGGGCATCACCCGGTGGTGGCCAGGACGGCCACGCTGGACAGCACCCAGCAAGACCTCCTGAATATTCAGGCGCCCACCAAAATAACCTCAATTCGGGGCGGCACCTCGCAGTGCTTTGACTACGCGTTGGAGCGTGATGGGAAAACAGCTGATTATTTTGTTTCGTTCACCTCGGATGGGTGGGCCAATGCCTGGGGCTACTCAACCTGCAGCAAAGTGTTGGCCGCAGGCAGCCTGGCGTCCAATGCGCGGGTCGACCGCAAACACTGACACGCAGCGCGGCGGCTTGGGTTACAGCGGCGGCGTCCAGGTCAGCCCAAACATCCAGACCCGACCTTCTTCCCGGTAATGTTGATTGTTCTGGAAGTTCGGGTCTTGATAGTTGTACATCGCCCGGGCGTAAGTTTTGTCCAGCACGTTATCGACCTTGGCCGACAACACCACGTCGCGATTTAACGCCCAACTGCTGCGCAGCCCCAGCAAGGCATAACCGCCCAGGCGATTACGATTGTCTTCGGCGTCATAGCTGCGGCTGATCGCCTGCCAGCTTGCCCCCACACCGAACCTGTCGAATTGCCGGTCCAGATCCACGCTCAACGTGCGGCGCGCACGACGGGCCAGGGTGTGGCCGGTATCGCGGTCGCGCGGGTCGATGAATGAAACGCCCACGTTACCCTGCCAGCCGAACAGCTCCTGCTTGAGCGCGGCTTCAAAGCCGTTGATGCGTGCCGACGCCACGTTTTGCGGTTTGCTGGTGCTGTCGAGGATGATCGCGTTGCTTAAATCAGTGCGATACAGCGACGCTTCCAGGCGCGTGCTGTCACTCAACTGGCTGCGCCATTGCAGCTCGTAACTCTTTGAAGTTTCAGGCTGCAGGTTCGGGTTGCTGTAATTCGTGTCAGGGTAATAAAGGTCGTTGAAGGTCGGCGCGCGAAAGCCCTCGCTGTAGCGCAGCAACAGGTCATTGTCGGGGTTGACGGGCACGGTGAGGGTGCCGCTCCAGCTGTTTTGGCTGCCGAACTGTTGATTCTGATCACGCCGCAGGCCCAGCTCCGTAGAGAACCATTCGCTGTGGAAGCGGTGCTGCACAAAGGCTGCACGGTTCCAGCGGGTGTTTTCGGTGAACGCGGTGGAACCGTGGAAGCGATCTTCGTACCAGTCACCGCCGAGTATCAGGCTGTTCTGATCATCCAGCGTCAGGTCGTTTTGCCAGTTGAGCGAGTCGCGGTAGGTGTTGAATACGCTGAAATCATCACTGAGCGTGTCGCGCTTGGTGTCGCGGTTCTCGCTGTGGCCCAGTTCCAGGCGCGACTGCCAGCGCTGATTGAACGTGGCGTCGACATAGCCGCTGGCGCTGCTCACGGTGTAGTCGGTGTAGGGTTTTTGCCCGACACTTTGCCCGGTGGCGGCGTCGTAGCGGCCGAAGCTGTTGTCGTATTCCGACTTGCCGTGGTTATCCAACAGGTTGAACCCCACGTCCAGTTCATCGCTGAAGGAATGGCTGAGGTTCAGGCTGATCGATTGATTGCGGTAGGCATCATGGTCGCCATCGCTGGGGAACGACGCGTGCGTTGAATTAATACCGGCGGTGTCATCCAGGCTCGCCCCCAGGTTAAAACGCGTGTGCTCATCGCCACCGGAGAGGCCAAGGCTGCGTTCCCACGTCTGGCGGCTGCCAAACCCCACTTTCAAGCGCGGCTGCAGGCCTTTTTCGGCATTGCGGCGGGTGAATATCTGAATCACACCGCCGATCGCATCACTGCCGTAGATCACCGAGCGTGAGCCGCGCAGCACTTCGACGCGCTCAATTTGGTCGACGTTCAGGTATTGCAGCCCGCTGTCACCGGAAGTGGTATTAGCGATGCGCTGGCCATCTACCAGCACCAGGCTTTGCGCGGCTTTGGTGCCACGGATGAAGATGCCCGGCAAACTGCCGCGCCCGCCGGTAGGCGCCACTTGCACGCCGGGCACGCGGCTGAGCAGGTCGGTCACGCTGGTCGGTTGCAGGCGGTCAATGTCATCGCGGGTGAACACGCTGTTGGCCGCGCTGCTGTCGTTGCGTGCCTGCACCTGACGGTTGGCGCTGATGACCACGTTGGGCAGTTTCAGGGCGTTGTCGCGTTCGAAGGCCTCGGCGAGCAGGTCAGTGGCGGGGAGCAACAGCAAGGGCAGGGCGTAGCGAAGGCGATTCATGGGCTGTCCGTAGCGTTTTGAAAATGCCGCCCATCAACGCTGGGAGAGGGCTTGCCCCTCCCACATTGAGTGGCGGTTTCTACAGGCCTTGCAGTGCCATGCGCGCGCGCACCGAAGCCTCGATGCCGGCCTCGTCCAACCCGCATTCGGCGAGCATCTGCGCCGGCTTGGCGTGTTCGACGTACCTGTCCGGCAAGCCCAGGTGCAGCACCGACTTGAGGATATTCTCCCGCGCCAGGAACTCACTGACCGCCGCACCGGCGCCGCCCATGATGGCGTTCTCTTCGACGGTCACCAACAGTTCGTGGCTGCCGGCGATTTCGCGGACAAGGGCTTCGTCCAGCGGTTTGACGAAGC
The DNA here is from genome assembly GCF_002723595.1 of Pseudomonas sp. ICMP 460. Lineage (NCBI taxonomy): Bacteria > Pseudomonadati > Pseudomonadota > Gammaproteobacteria > Pseudomonadales > Pseudomonadaceae > Pseudomonas > Pseudomonas sp. ICMP 460. Next base: position 130,786 of record NZ_LKBR01000002.1, on the reverse strand, counting down.
GCATGTCGACCACGGTGGCATCGATCTTCTCGGCGACTTTCAAGGCTTCGGCCAATTGCACGCCGAACACCAGGAACGCGGTTTTGCTGCCTTGGCGACGCAGAATGCCTTTGCCAATCTCGATCGGCTCCAGGCCTTCATCGATCAACGCATTTGGCCCATTACCGCGCGGGTAACGCACGGCGGCGGGGCCGTTGTACTGGTAGCCGGTGCTGAGCATTTTGCGCAGTTCGTTTTCGTCGCTCGGCGTCATCACCAGCATGCCGGGGATGCAGCGCAGGTATGACAAGTCGAAACTGCCCGCGTGAGTCGGGCCGTCTTCACCGACCAAACCGGCGCGGTCGATGGCGAACAGTACGTCGAGGTTCTGCACCGCCACGTCGTGCACAAGCTGGTCGTAGCCGCGTTGCAGGAACGTGGAATAGATCGCCACCACCGGCTTGGCGCCTTCGCAGGCCATGCCGGCGGCGAACGTCACCGCGTGCTGCTCGGCAATTGCCACATCGAAATAGCGCAGCGGGAAACGCTCGCTGAACGCCACCAGGTCGGAGCCTTCCTTCATCGCCGGGGTAATGCCCACCAGGCGCGGGTCAGCAGCGGCCATGTCACACAGCCATTCGCCAAACACACCGGAATACTTCGGCCCGCTGGCCTTTTTCGGCGCGGCGGGAGCATCCAGTGGTTCGAGCTTGGTGATTGCGTGGTAACCAATCGGGTCGACTTCCGCCGGGGCGAAGCCTTTGCCTTTTTTGGTGACGATATGCAGGAACTGCGGGCCTTTGAGGTCACGCATGTTGCGCAGCGTGGCGATCAGTGTCGGCAGGTCATGGCCGTCGATTGGGCCGATATAGTTCCAGCCCAGTTCTTCGAACAAGGTGCCGGGTACCAACATGCCCTTGGCGTATTCTTCGGTACGCCGGGCAATTTCCCACGCGCCGGGCAGACGCGAGAGCACCTTCTTGCTGCCTTCGCGCATGCTGGCGTAGGTGCGGCTGGAAAGAATTTTTGCAAGATAATTCGAAAGGCCACCGACATTGCGCGAAATCGACATGTCGTTGTCGTTAAGGATCACCAACATGTTGGCGTCGACTTCTGGCGCGTGGTTCAGCGCCTCGAAGGCCATACCGGCGGTCAGCGCGCCGTCACCAATCACCGCAATCGCCTTGCGCTCGCTGCCCTGCAGGCGGGCGGCAATTGCCATGCCCAGCGCTGCACTGATAGAGGTGCTGGAGTGGCCGACGCCAAAGGTGTCGTACTCGCTTTCGGCGCGCCGCGGGAAAGCGGCCAGGCCTTCCTTCTGGCGCAGGCTGGCCATGCGCTCGCGACGGCCGGTAAGGATTTTATGCGGATACGCCTGGTGGCCCACGTCCCACACCAGCCGGTCGTCCGGGGTGTCGAACACGTAATGCAGGGCGATGGTCAGCTCGATCACGCCCAGCCCTGCGCCAAAATGCCCACCGGTCTGACCGACCGTGTAGAGCAATTCCAGGCGCAACTCATCGGCCAGGGTTTCCAGCTCGGCTTCACCCAGTCTGCGCAGGCCGTCCGGCGTGGCAGCACGGTCGAGCAGTGGCGTGGACGGGCGCTTGCGGGGAATCTCTTGAAACGTCGTGGGCATCAGGCGAATCGTTATAGGTATAGAAGAGGCGGCAGTTTACCTCAAGCGGTGCAAACTGCCCACGCAGAGCGCGGAAGTTGGCCGATATGCGGCCGCAATGCGCGCCGTTATCAGTGGCGGCGTTCGACGATATACCGCGCCAGGTCGCGCAGTGGCTCGGCTGCAGCGTCGAAAGGTCGCAGGGCCTGCAAGGCTTGATCGCGCAGTTCGAGGGCATAAGCCTTCGCCGCTTCAAGCCCGAGCAGCGCAGGATATGTCGGTTTATCCCGTGCGATATCCGCACCCTGGCGTTTGCCGAGCGTGGCGGTGTCACTTTCTACGTCGAGAATGTCGTCCTGCACCTGGAACGCCAGGCCGACCGCCTGGGCATAGGTGTGCAAAGCCGCCAATTGCGCAGGTTCCGCGCGACCACTGGCCAAGGCGCCCAGTTGCACGGCGGCCTCAATCAGCGCGCCGGTCTTGTGGCGATGCATATGTTCAAGCGCTTTTTGGTCGAGCTTGAGGCTGACCGAGCCCATATCGATCGCTTGCCCGCCGACCATACCGGCAGGGCCTGCGGCCAACGCCAGCGTCGTCACCATACGCAAGCTGACCTCGGCCGTGGCGCGGCTCAAACGCGGGTCCAGCAACGCGCTGAACGCCAGGCTTTGCAAGCCATCACCGGCCAGAATTGCATACGCCTCATCAAAGGCCTTGTGCGTGGTGGGCTGGCCGCGACGTAAATCGTCATCGTCCATCGCTGGCAAATCGTCATGCACCAAGGAGTAAGCGTGAATCAGCTCCACCGCACACGCCGCGCCATTCGCCTGCTCGGCAGGCGCGCCCAAGGCTTCACACGCCGCATACGCCAGCAACGGGCGCACGCGTTTGCCACCATTCATCACGCTGTAGCGCATGGCGTCATAAAGGCGCTGCATTTGCGGGCTTGGCGCAACAAACAAGGGTTCGAGCGCCGCATTCACACGGGCTTGGCTGCTGGCCTGATACGCATCGATCATTCAGGCTGTTCCGCGTCGAAAGGTTCTTCGGCCAACTCCCCATCCCGCTCCAGCAGCACCTGCACCTTCTGCTCCGCCTGCGCCAGCGCGCTCTGGCAGTCACGGGTCAGGCCGATACCTTGCTCAAAGGCTGTCAGCGAGTCCTCCAGCGACAACTCGCCGTTCTCCAGACGCTCGACCAGAGTTTGCAGGTCGGCGAGAGATTGTTCGAAATCGAGTGCAACTTTTTTGCGGGCCATGGCGGCTATTCCGGTAGACGGTAAACCGGCGCGACACTAGCAGACATGGGGAATTGGGGCAAATGAGCGGGGGTGGTTCAATCGGCCTCGCCGTTGATTTGATAGCGCGTACTACGGCCTCCGCCGGGCAACCGAACCAGGCAGTTTTTTTCCAGTAAATCGGCCAGGTGCCGGGTTGCCGTCGCTTTGGACACCTTCGCCACTGCCTGATATTGCGCGGCGCTGATACCGTCCTCAAAGCCCTTTTCGCCGCCGTCGAGCAGGCGATTGAGCACCTTTATCTGCTCGGCAGATAACGCAAGGTCCGCGTAGCGCTGCCAGAACCGGCTCTTGTCCAACACCCGATCAATCCGCGCCATGGCCTGCTGCACGCTGCGCAACAGGGTTTTGAGGAACCATTGCAGCCAATCGGTGATATCCAGCGTGGCCCTTTGGGCGGACTCCAGCGCTTGGTAATAACCGGCGCGGTCTTCCAGAATGCTTGCCGACACCGCATAAAAGCGAATGGCCTGATGCTCGCCCTGAGCCAGTGCCAGATCCGTGATCGCGCGCGTCAGGCGGCCATTACCGTCATCGAACGGATGCAGCGTGACAAACCAAAAATGCGCGACACCGGCGCGCACCAGCGGGTCCAGCGCTGGCTGATCGCGGCTGGTTTCGAACCATTCAAGAAAATCATCCAGCGCCAGATCCAGCCCCGCGCGCGGCGGCGCTTCAAAATGCAGGGTCGGCTTGTCAAGTCGCCCCGAGACCACCTGCATCGGCTCGTCTCCCCGCAACGCACCCACATTCAGCGCGCGCGCAGCAAAGCCTGCCTCCGGAACAGGGAATAGCCAGTGGTGCCAATTCAATAAACGCGCGAGGGTAAACGGCTCGGTGTAGTGCTCGGTGGCATCCATCATCAGCTCGGCGAGGCCTTCGCTACGCGGGCTCACCTTGCCGTCTTCCATCGCCTCCAAACCCAAGCGCCGCGCCAGAGAGGAACGCACTGAGCCGACATTCAGCTGCTCATCTTCGATTGCCGACGAAGCCAGGACATTCTGCAGCTGCGCATCCAGTTCATTCTTCGCACTGACAGGCCCGCTGACGGAGCCGAGCATGCCCAGCAGCTTGCCTTGCGCTTGCCCGCACTCACGCAACAAGGCAGCCAGGCGTGCGGGTTGCCAGTAAAAATGGGGCCAGTCGGTGTGTTGCCAGATCCAGCGCGGATCAACCATGGAGGTAGGCCTGGGCGTGTGAGCCGAATAAGGGATTTATTCGGCTCATTTGGTGAGCCGATTGTGTAGTTTATTCGGCTCATCGTCTACTCGAGTGATGATTTTTCAAGATGTCCAGGCAATGAATGTTTTTTACTAGCGGCCGCGAATACCAGGCGCCCATCTGCTGGCGATACCCCACCAGGCTCTGATGAAAGCCATCCAGCTCATGTTCGATAAAGGTGATGTGGGAAGCGGCGGGCATTCGTGACGGCTCGGCAAACGGCAAGGCGTCGGAGAATGCCGCAGCAAAAGGCGGCTGGATGAGCGGTTGGAAAATTTAGAATGGACTCTGCTGTGATTTTCAAAGGCCAGCAGTACCGATCCCTTTCATTTGCAGGACGTTTCCTAGAGAATCCCAGCCGCTTGCGCTAGCAAAATCCTGCGACTAGGCTGCGGTCCTTCACTGTCTTTCAGTGATCGGGTTTAGTCGCCCGGATTCCGCTAGGCGCACGCGCCATCTCTAAGCCAGGTGCTTCCTCACCTGAACTTTATGGTGGCTGTGCGCAGGGCACCTTCGGGTGCGCCGGAGCCTAGCGGCCGGTCGACTAACCTGCGTACAGCCGCCACCTCTACTCGTTTAGTCGCGAAAGAACGGTGGTATTCATTTACTGCTAGGAGTTTTGCTATGAGTAACGATGTTTCGGATACCGCGACCCACCCCTTTACCGTCAATGAAGAGCTGAGCTTCGAAGATGCCTGGCTGCGCGTTGCTGAGTTGCTGCAATGCGCGGTGACGACGTCGCAAGCGCTCGGCGAACCGCTGGGGGCGCCGCATAAGGCGGTGATGCATTTGGTGGCGATGGCGAAGCTGGTGGCGGATCGGGCTGTGGAGTGTTTGCAGCTAAAGTAATAACGCCACGATTTTGCACCCGGTAATAACCCTTTGGTCAGCAAGGCGCTGACCAAAGGCCAAAACACTAATGACTCGTCGTCAAAGCAATCGCGATCCAGTGCCGTATCCGTTAGCTTCCAGTAGCCCCGCTTGGGCAGCTTGAAAGCCCCGTACATTTGAGGCGGTCATGCGCCACTTTCATCGCGTCATAAAACAATTAATAAGGTGCAGATTGACCGAGCGCCCGAGCTGGGTTCTGAGGCAATTGAAGTACACTTGCGCCAGCTCCAGCCTGCTGGCGGCGCAGGTTACCCGAAGAGCTGCTCAAGATGCTTTCGAGTAAGGGACGAACCCGCACCAGCCTTCTCAAAGGCAACGAACACGAGCTGAAAGACCTGCTGATCGAGGAAAAAGTTGAGCTATGAGCACGGATAACGTCCACAGCAACACGTCGCAGTTCATCATCTACCAGAGCGAAGACGGGCAAACGCGGTTGGATGTGCGGTTTGTCGACGAGTCTGTATGGCTGACGCAGGCGCTGATGGCGGAGCTGTTCAGCACCACGCCAGAGAATGTGCTGATGCACCTGAAGAATATCTTCAGCGAGGGCGAGCTTGATCAAAATGCAACCACTAAGGATTTCTTAGTAGTTCGCCTAGAAGGCACACGGCAGGTAAAGCGCAGCCTCAAGCACTACAACCTGGACGCAATCATTTCCGTTGGGTATCGCGTACAGAGCCATACAGCAACCCGCTTCCGGCAATGGGCTACACGGCAGCTTCGTGAATACATCGTCAAAGGGTTTGTGCTTGATGATGAGCGTCTGAAAAATCCTGACCAGCCTTTCGACTACTTCGAAGAGCTGACGCGGCGCATTCAGGATATTCGCACCAGCGAAAAGCGCTTCTACCAGAAAATTACCGACATCTACGCCACCAGCGTGGACTACGATCCAACGCAAGACGCCAGCATCGGCTTCTTCAAAACCGTGCAAAATAAAGTGCACTGGGCGATCACTGGGCAAACTGCTGCGGAGCTAATTCATCACCGTGCCGACAGCAGCAAACCGCATATGGGCCTGACCAACTGGCGCGGCGCCAAGGTACGCAAACAGGATATTGTCAACGCCAAGAACTACCTGACCACAGACGAATTAAGCGCTCTGAACAATCTTGTCGAGCAATATCTGGTGTTTGCTGAAGGCCAGGCTATGCGTCGTATTCCCATGTCCATGGTCGACTGGGTAAAAAAACTTGATGGGTTCCTGACTTTGAACGACCGCGACATTCTCAACAATGCCGGCAAGATCTCCCACGACATGGCCAAACAGTACGCCGAGTCGCAGTACGAAAACTTTGACCAACAGCGCCAATATGCAGATGCTGCGGGTGCGGACAAGCGCCTTGCCGACTTGAGCCAGCGTGCTCATCAGCTATCGGGCAAAACGCGTAAGCATGACTGAGCATTAGAAAAAACAAGCACTCCATTTCGGCATGCAAGCTGTAGGCCGAGTACTTTCTAATCAGGCATTAAAAAGCCGGCTTGTGGCCGGCTTCTCGGGGACTGCTTCAGCTTGTTTTTGACAAACCTCAACAGCCTTCAAATCGCTCAGCCAACATCGCGTCTGGCTGAATAGTCAGGGCATCAGCAGAAACTGTTCCGCGTCGCCGAGCAGGGTGAATGGCGCACAGCCAACCCCTGCCAAATGTGCGACGCATAATACCCATGTTCACCTCAATTGCCCACCTCCGGGTCCGATTTAGAGCCTTCCCAGCCCAGCAGTTGTTCATCCAGCGGCACCGGCCTGCGGTTATTCAGGGTGGACCACCAGAATACCCAGCCCACTATCATGAAGTTCTGTTCGAAGCGTTGTTCGTAGGTCAGGTATTCGTCCGGGTGTTCGCCAGCGTTGTGGCTGCGCATGCGCAGGCCTCCGCCTGGGCGGTTGTAGAGGTATTTGATGCGCAGCATGCCGTCGTGTTCGACGGCGTAGATTTCGCCGTCGATGATTTGGCTGCGGCCGCGGTCGATGGCGAGGGTGGCGCCTTGTTGGATGATGTCGATCATGCTGTTGTCGACCATGTAGGCGCCCAGTGCGCGGTCGGAGTTTACGTTTAGGGTTTGTAGGGTGTGCACGGAGACGCGGATGCGTTCGGTTGAGGTGAATGTGGGGTGGAGGGGGATCTCCACGTCGATTTTTTCCGGCATGCAGATCGGGCCTGTGAGGTACTTGCCGCTTTCCTCGCGGGTCGGAAGTCCTTTTGGTGTGTCCGGGCCGGCCAGCAGGAAGTGCGCCGGTGGGTGTTTGGGGCCTTCGCCGGTGCGTAGCCAACGGCTGGAGACGCAGAGCAGGTCTGCGATCTCGTTGAGTCGGCCCATGGGCACGCCGCGTTTGAACCAGTTGTTCACGTGTTGCGGCGTGACGTTACGGTTCTTGGCGAAGTCGGAGGCGGAAAGATGAACTTCCCGCAGTAGTGCTTTTAGTCGATCACCTGATGTATTCATAAACGCAGAGTTTACTGACGGGGGAAACACATCAAATAAACCATGCGTTGAATTACCTGTGTAGGCATTTACTTAGTTGTAGTCTGATATTTCTATCTATTTAACCCGTTCAACGTTGTGTATTAATAATTGAACTTGGTGTTTATTTTTCCCACAAAAAAAGCCCCGGATAACCGGGGCTTTTTTGATTGCCTGAGCAATGGGAGCGGGTATCAGCCTTTGTAGGCAGCGACCGACTTCATGATCTCGGCGCGCGCGGCGTCTGCGTCGCCCCAGCCTTCAATCTTCACCCATTTGCCTTTTTCGAGGTCTTTGTAGTTCTCGAAGAAGTGTTTGATCTGCTCCAGCAACAGTGGCGGCAGGTCGGTGTATTCCTTCACGTCCACGTACAGTTGGGACAACTTGTCGTGGGGCACCGCGATAACTTTGGCATCGCCGCCGCCGTCGTCGGTCATGTGCAGGATGCCGACTGGGCGCGCGCGGATAACCGAGCCTGGGGTAACCGGGTAAGGAGTTACAACCAGCACGTCGAGGGGGTCGCCGTCGTCCGCCAGGGTGTTAGGGATGAAACCGTAGTTGGCCGGGTAGAACATCGGGGTGGCCATGAAACGGTCAACGAACAGGCAGTCGCTGTCTTTGTCGATTTCGTATTTGATCGGCGCGTGGTTGGCCGGAATTTCGATGGCGACGTAGATGTCGTTCGGCAGGTCTTTGCCAGCCGGAATCTTGCTGTAGCTCATTGGGCGTTGCCCCCGTAGTTGGCCATGAAGCATGGCCGGATTGGCCTAAAAGTGGCGGCGATTATAGGCATATTCTGACGCCGATGCCATGCGTCAGACGTCGTAGGGCGCGTGGCGTTCCGTCTGGTATCGCACGTCGCTGGCCTGCAGTTGGGTCAGACGGGCTAAGGGGTCCTGGCGATAAAAGCGGGTTAGCTGCGCATACACCTGTGGATAAGTGCTGGCCAGTAAATCCGGGGCACTGAAAAAATATTCACTGGTGACCGCAAAGAACTCCGCCGGGTTTTCGGCGGCATAGGGGTCGATCTCGGTTTCGGCGTCCGGGTTGGCGTCCAGTTGGCGATTGAGGTCGTCAAACGCGCTTTGCATCACGCTGGCCCATTCCTGCACGCGCATGTCTTGGTGCAGCGGCGGCAGGCCGTTGGCGTCGCCGTTGAGCATGTCGAGCTTGTGCGCCAACTCGTGGATGACCAGGTTGTAGCCTTCCCAATTGCCGCTGGCGAGTACGCCGGGCCAGGCAAGAATCACCGGGCCTTGCTGCCAGGCTTCGCCGCTGTGTTCGCCGTCCCACTCGTGTTCGACGCCGCTGGCATCGCGGTGGCGTTGCGGGCTCACGAAGTCGTCGGGGTACAGCACGATTTCGTGAAAACCCTGATACCAGTCGAGGTCGCCGAGGTTCATCAGCGGCAGTTGCGCCTGGGCGGCGAGCAGCAGGCGTTGCTCCTGATGCAGGTCGACGCCGGGCAGGGCGGTGAGGTGTTTTTCGGCAAGAAACATCACGCAGGCGTCGCGTAACCACTGGTCTTGCTCGGCGCTGATACCGTCAAGAAAGCTCAGGTGGTGGCGCACCCGTTGCCAGGTGTCATCGGCAATCGGGTGCTTGGCCAGCAGGCGCCGGCGACGCCAGGCGCTGAGGGACCACATTGCGGGTTACTGCGACTTGGCTTCGGAAGATGTGCGGCCAAAGCGGCTGCGGAACACGCCGATGATCATCGGCACCAGCGACAGCAGGATGATGAACACGACCAGCAGCGAGAGGTTTTTCTTGATAAACGGCACGTTGCCGAAGAAGTAGCCCAAGGTCACCAGGCCGCCGACCCACAGGATGGTGCCGAACACGCTGAAGCCGAAGAAGCGCGGGTAAGGCATTCTGGCGATGCCCGCGACGAACGGCGCAAAGGTTCGCAGGATCGGCAGGAAGCGCGCCAGCGTCACGGTTTTGCCGCCGTGTTTGTCGTAGAAGTCGTGGGTTTTTTGCAGGTAGTCGCGGCGGAAGATCTTCGAGTTCGGGTTGCTGAACAAGCGCTCTCCGGCTGTTCGCCCAATCACGTAATTGGTGCTGTCGCCGAGGATCGCCGCCAGCATCAACAGGCCACCGAGCAGCACCGGATCCATGCCGCCGCCGGCCGCGATGGCGCCCGCAATAAACAGCAATGAATCACCCGGCAGAAACGGCATGACCACCAGGCCGGTTTCGCAAAAAATCACCAGAAACAGAATGGCGTAGATCCACGGACCGTAGTTGGTTACCAGCATGTCGAGGTACACGTCGAGATGCAGGATAAGGTCGAGCGGGTTGAAATCCATGGATGGCACCTGTGTGAATGGCCCTACTCAGTAGGCCTGTGCGGAAGCTCGGGTAAGTAAGGCTACAAAGAAATGCCGTATTTCTTACAACCCTGAAAGGCCCGCATTATACGTATTGCGAGATGAAAAGCGTGTTGGTTTTGTAGCGAGGGATGTCGCGTAAATCAAGGGCGTGCAGCCTCTTAAGGTTACTTGGCTCTAAACAGGCCTCAGCTATCCGAAATAGGCTTTGACCACACACGCGGCCGTGACTGGATGCTGCCTAATGGCGAAATAAAGTGCAATCGTGCCGCTATCGGTCATCCGGCGGGCTGAGCAGGAAGTTGCCTTTCATCAGGTCAGGATCGTCCGACTCCAGGGTCTGCACCTGCGCTTCGTCCTTGAGATTGACGCCCGACAACTGTCGGCGACACGCCTCCCGCATCAAGTAAAGCAGGCGATGCGCCGCCATGCCGTAACTCAAGCCTTCCAGGCGCACATTGGAGATGCAATTGCGGTAGGCGTCGGTCAGGCCGACCTTGGGGTTGTAGGTGAAATACAGGCCCAAGCTGTCCGGCGAACTGAGCCCTGGCCGTTCGCCGATCAGGATCACCACCATTTTGGCGCCCAGCAACTGGCCGATTTCATCCGCCACCGCCACGCGGCCCTGTTCTACCAGAATCACCGGCGACAATGACCACCCTTCGGCGTGGGTCTGTTCCTCCATGCGTGTAAGAAACGCCAGCGTATGTTTATGCACCGCCAGCGCCGACAGGCCATCGGCCACGACCACCGCGAGGTCTACACCGCCGGGGTTGGCGGCGGCGTAATCACGCAGGCGCTGCGCCGACTCATCACTTAAGCGCCGCCCCAGGTCCGGGCGTTGCAGGTAGCTGTGCCGGTCGAGCGCGGCGCTGCGCAGCAACAGGCTGTCGCGCCCGCGCTCAGCCAATTGGCTGCCAAGCCCGGTCGCGTCGAAGGGCAGGTGCACCGCGTCGCGCGCCTGGGCGTGGGCGAACTGGAAGTCCAGTTGCGCGCTGGTCGGAATGCTCGTGCCGGTGCGGCCCAGCGCAATGCGCGCAGGCGTCAGGCGGCGCAGTTGCAGCCACGGGTTTTCGGGTAGGTCGACGTGCACGGGCGGCTCCTTCATCCCAGTTGCGCCAAGGCGTGGCGAAATGCCGGTGGCAGGCTGTTGCCGAAATGCACTTTGCCGTCGGCTTGCGTGAAGATGCCCATTTTCGCCAGCCACTGTTCAAACTCCGGCGCCGGTTTTAAACCCAGTGTTTGGCGGGCGTATAAGGCGTCGTGAAACGAGGTGGTCTGGTAGTTGAGCATGATGTCGTCGGAGCCGGGGATGCCCATGATGAAGTTGATCCCGGCCACGCCCAAAAGCGTCAGCAGGGTGTCCATGTCGTCCTGGTCGGCTTCGGCGTGGTTGGTGTAGCAGATGTCGCAGCCCATCGGCACGCCGAGCAACTTGCCGCAGAAGTGATCTTCAAGCCCGGCGCGGATGATTTGCTTGCCGTTGTACAAGTACTCCGGGCCGATAAAGCCGACCACCGTGTTGACGAGAAACGGTTTGAAATGCCGCGCCACGGCATAGGCGCGGGTTTCACAGGTTTGCTGGTCGACGCCAAAATGCGCGTTGGCCGACAACGCGCTGCCCTGGCCGGTTTCGAAATACATCAGGTTCTGGCCCAGGGTGCCGCGATTCAGGCTCAACCCCGCTTCGTAACCTTCCTGCAGCAGGCTCAAGCTGATGCCGAAACTGGCATTGGCGGCTTCGGTGCCGGCAATCGACTGAAACACCAGGTCCAGCGGCACGCCACGGTTGATGGCCTCGATGGAGGTGGTGACGTGGGTCAGCACGCAGGCTTGGGTGGGGATTTCGTAGCGCTGGATGATCGCGTCGAGCATCTCGAGCATGGCGCAGATCGAGGCGGTGCTGTCGGTGGCCGGGTTGATGCCGATCATCGCGTCGCCGTTGCCATAAAGCAGGCCATCGAGAATGCTCGCGGCGATGCCCGCCGGTTCGTCCGTCGGGTGGTTGGGCTGCAGGCGGGTCGACAGGCGCCCGCGCAGGCCCAGGGTGCCGCGAAACCGGGTGACCACGCGGATCTTCTGCGCGACCAGTACCAGGTCCTGCACGCGCATGATTTTCGACACGGCGGCGGCCATTTCCGGGGTCAGCCCGGGCGCCAGGGCGCGCAGGGCGTGTTCGTCGGCCGCGTCGCTGAGCAGCCAGTCACGCAGGCCGCCGACGGTCAGGTGGCTGACCACGCTAAACGCCTGTTTATCGTGGGTGTCGACAATCAGCCGAGTGACTTCGTCGCTTTCATAGGGGATCAGCACTTCTTGCAGGAAGTGTTTCAACGGGATATTCGCCAGCGCCATCTGCGCCGCGACCCGCTCGCCGTCGTTTTGCGCGGCCACGCCAGCGAGAAAGTCCCCGGAACGCGCGGGGCTGGCCTTGGCCATCACGTCCTTGAGGCTGTCGAAGCGGTAAGTCTGTGCGCCCACCGCGTGAGAAAAGCTTGCCATACAGTGTCTCCTTGGCGGCGCGGGCAGGCTGTGAGTAAAGCGCCCGCGTCGAGGTTTATGGCTCATCAGTGCAAGGCGGCCTCTGCGGCCTGGATCGCCGCAAATTCTTCTTCCGGCGTGCCTGCTACCAAGTGATGCCGGCTGTAGAAAGCAAAGTAAGCAATTAATACTCCATAGATGATCGCGGCGCCAATAACCACCCGTGGATCGACCAGAAAGCCCGCCACCACGGCCACACAGGCGAGTACCAAGGCTACGCCGGAGGTAAAAATACCGCCCGGTGTGCGGTACGGGCGGTCCATTTTGGGGCGACGGATGCGCAAGGTGATGTGCGCGGCCATCATCAGTACGTAGGAAATGGTCGCGCCAAACACCGCCACCAGAATCAACAAATCACCCTGGCCGGTCAGCGACAGGCCAAAACCGATAATGCCGGGGATCACCAGCGCCAGCACCGGCGCCTTGCTTTTGTTGGTCTGCGAGAGTTTGCGCGGCAGGTAACCGGCACGCGACAAAGCGAAGATCTGCCGCGAATACGCGTAGATAATCGAGAAAAAACTCGCGATCAGCCCGGCAAGCCCCACCAGGTTGACGAAACCGCCCATCCAGGTCGAGCCGCCGTAGGCAAGCGCCAAGGCTTCCACCAGCGGGTTGCCCGATTTGATCAGCGCGTACGTGCCGGCGCCGCCGGGTGCGATGACCAGAATCAACAGGGCGAAACTGGTCAGCACCACAATGGCGCCGATCAAGCCGCGTGGCAGGTCGCGTTTGGGGTTCTTGGTTTCTTCGGCGGCCAGCGGCACGCCCTCAACCGCGAGGAAAAACCAAATCGCATACGGGATGGCCGCCCATACGCCGACGTAGCCGAAGGGCAGGAAGCTGCTGGCGCCCTTGGCGTCGGTCACCGGCACGTCCAGCAAGTTGGCCACGTTGAAGTGCGGCACCATCGACACCAGGAACACACCCAAGGCGATGGCCGCGATGGCGGTGATCACAAACATCAGTTTCAGGGCTTCGCCGACGCCGAAGATGTGGATGCCGATAAACAGGATGTAGAACGCCAGGTAGATCATCCAGCCGCCGATGCCGAATAACGATTCGCAGTAGGCGCCGATAAACACCGCGATAGCCGCGGGGGCGATGGCGTACTCGATCAAGATGGCAGTGCCGGTAAGAAACCCGCCCCATGGGCCAAACGCGCTGCGGGCAAAGCCGTAGCCGCCGCCGGCGGTGGGGATCATGGAGGACAGTTCGGCCAGCGAAAAACACATGCACAGGTACATGGTGGCCATCAGCAAAGTGGCGAGGAACATGCCGCCCCAGCCACCTTGCGCCAGGCCGAAGTTCCAGCCGGCGTAGTCGCCGGAAATCACGTAGGCAACGCCGAGGCCGACCAACAGCACCCAGCCGGCGGCGCCTTTTTTCAGTTCGCGTTGTTGGAAGTAGTCGGTGTCGACTTTTTCGAAGTCGACGGAAGAGCCAGTGGGTTCGCTAGGCATGGAAAGTACCTTTCGTTGTTATTGTTTTAACTCGGCGTATGAATGCCGAATGCAAGTCGCAAGTACTTGTGGAGATCCAATGTGGGAGCGGGCTTGCTCGCGGAAGCGGTGTTTCAGTAAACGATGAAGTGACTGATACACCGCTTTCGGGAGCAAGCCCCCTCCCACATTTAATTGTATTTTTAACGCGGGAGTGGGGCGGCTGTTGAAGGGTTAGAAAAAGCCCAGCGGGTTAATGTCGTAGCTCACCAGCAAGTTCTTGGTCTGCTGGTAATGATCCAACATCATCTTGTGCGTCTCGCGGCCCACACCGGACTTTTTGTAACCGCCGAACGCGGCATGCGCCGGGTACAGGTGGTAGCAGTTGGTCCACACGCGGCCCGCCTTGATCGCGCGGCCCATGCGGTAGGCGCGGTTGATGTCGCGGGTCCACACGCCTGCGCCGAGGCCAAACTCGGTGTCGTTGGCAATCGCCAGCGCCTCGGCTTCGTCCTTGAAGGTGGTGATGCTTACCACCGGGCCGAAGATTTCTTCCTGGAACACGCGCATTTCGTTGGTGCCCTTGAGCAGGGTCGGCTGGATGTAATAGCCGCCGGCCATGTCGCCGCTGAGCTTCTCGACCTTGCCGCCGGTCAGCAACTGCGCGCCTTCGCCCTTGGCAATTTCCAGGTAAGACAGGATTTTGTCGAATTGCTGCTCGGACGCTTGGGCGCCGACCATGGTGTCGGTGTCCAGCGGGTCGCCGCGTTTAATCTGCTCGACTTTTTTCATCACCACTTTCATGAAATCGTCGTAGATCGACTCTTCCACCAGCGCGCGCGACGGGCAGGTGCACACTTCGCCCTGGTTGAAGAACGCCAGCACCAGGCCTTCGGCGGCTTTCTCGATAAACGACGGTTCGGCGTTCATGATGTCGGCGAAGAAGATGTTCGGCGACTTGCCGCCCAGTTCAACGGTGGACGGAATAATGTTCTCGGCGGCGGCGTGCATGATGTGCGAGCCCACTGGCGTGGAGCCGGTGAAGGCGATTTTAGCGATGCGCTTGCTGGTGGCCAGGGCTTCGCCGGCTTCCTTGCCGTAACCGTGCACCACGTTCAGCACGCCCGGTGGCAGCAAGTCGCCGATCAGCTCCATCAATACGTTGATGCCCAGCGGGGTTTGCTCGGCCGGTTTGAGCACCACGCAGTTACCGGCGGCCAGGGCCGGGGCGAGTTTCCACGCGGCCATCAGCAGCGGGAAGTTCCACGGGATAATCTGGCCGACCACGCCCAACGGCTCATGGAAGTGATACGACGCGGTGAGTTCGTTGATCTCGGCGCTGGTGCCTTCCTGAGCGCGGATGCAACCGGCGAAATAGCGGAAGTGGTCGGCCGCCAATGGGATGTCGGCGTTAAGGGTTTCACGCACGGCCTTGCCGTTGTCCCAGGTTTCGGTGACGGCCAGCAGTTCGAGGTTCTGTTCGATGCGGTCGGCGATTTTCAGCAGTACCAGCGAGCGGTCCTGAGCCGAGGTCTTGCCCCAGGCGTCAGCGGCAGCGTGGGCAGCGTCGAGGGCTTTGTCGATGTCTTTGGCCGTCGAGCGCGGGAATTCGGCGATGGGCTTGCCGTTGACCGGCGAGGTGTTGGTGAAATAGTTGCCATCCACCGGCGCGACAAATTCGCCGCCGATGAAGTTGCCGTACTTGGCCTTGAACGAAACGATCGAGCCTTCAGTACCGGGATGTGCGTAACGCATGGGGGGTATCTCCTGACTTTTATGTTTATTGGAGTACAACGGTGTTGCGCCTTATAAAGCGTAGAGCAAAGGTTGGGCCAGCGCTGCAAGCGCCCGTAAACCGGGGGGTTGGAGTTTTTTACAAGGCGTTGCTGTGACACGGCTGATACAGCGAGAGTGACAGTTTGTGCCATAAACGGTACAGCCTGTGACCGGTGAGTCCGCGCGCGATTGCAATGGTCTTATGGCTGGGGGATGCTGGCTGTTCTCACGCAGCGAGAATAATAAGATCATGCAAAACGATCATTTCAGTCGCCATGCCCAGCAAGTCTTGACCGCCACGCGCGGGCAAGACCTCACCCAAGGCCCCGGCAGCGATCCGTCCATCGCCCGTTCCTGGCTGCGTTGTCTTGAGGACTATCACCTCGACCCGGCGCTGAGTATCGCGCCTACCGTGCTCGAACACGGCCGCCTGCTGGAGAGCCGCGAGCGCCTGCAACAGGTGCTGCACATCGCCGGCAGCGAGATGAACAGCCTGCATCAACAGCTCTCTGGCGCCGGCCATGCGGTACTGCTCACCGACGCGCGCGGGGTGATTCTCAACTGTGTCACCGCGCCGTCCGAGCGCAAGATCTTCGAACGCGCCGGCCTGTGGTTGGGCGCCGACTGGAGCGAGGCCTGCGAGGGCACCAACGGTATCGGCACCTGCCTGGTGGAGCGCCAGTCCCTGACGATTCACCGCGATGAGCACTTTCGCGGCCGCCACACCGGCCTGACCTGTTCGGCGAGCCCGGTGTTCGACCCGCATGGCGAACTGCTGGCGGTGCTGGACGTGTCCTCGGCGCGTGAGGCCGTGTCGCGTCAGAGCCAGTTCCACACCATGGCGCTGGTGAATCTGTCGGCGAAGATGATCGAAAGCTGTTACTTCCTGCGCCATTTCGAGAAGCACTGGCTGCTGCGTTTTCACCTGCAGGCTGAGTCGGTGGGCCTGTTCAGTGAAGGGCTGCTGGCGTTTGACGGGGAAGGGCGCATCTGCGCGGTCAATCAGAGCGCGTTGAATCTGCTGGGCCAGGTTCGCGGCGGTTTGCTGGGGCAGCCGGTGGAGGCGTTTTTTGACTGTTCGCTGGATGAGTTGCTCGGTCGCGCCAGCGCGAATGCCACGGCCAGTTGGCCGTTGAAAACCCGTGATGGCCGGCAGTTATTCGCTGCATTGCGCGGTCAGCCGCGCAGTATGCCCGCGCCGAATGCCAAGCCCGAGTCGCCCTGCCTGCCAAGCATGTATTTGGGTGACCCTGCGCTGCGGACGGATTTTCGCAGGGCGCTAAAAGTATTCGAGCGCGACGTGCCGCTGCTGATTAAAGGCGAAACCGGCTGCGGTAAAGAAGCCTTCGCCAAAACTGTGCACCAGGCCAGCCAGCGAGCGGACAAGGCTTTTGTTGCCCTCAACTGCGCGGCCATCCCGGAAAACCTGATCGAAAGCGAGCTGTTCGGCTACCGCGGCGGCAGTTTTACCGGCGCACTCAAGGAAGGCATGCGCGGCAAGTTACAGCAGGCCGACGGCGGTACGTTATTTCTCGACGAGATCGGTGATATGCCGTTTGCGTTGCAAACCCGACTTTTAAGGGTGTTGGAAGATCGCGTGGTGGTGCCCATTGGTGGTGAGCCGCAGGCGGTGGACGTCAGAATCATCAGCGCTACCCACCGTGACCTGTTGGCACGTGTTGCCACCGGTAGCTTTCGCGAAGATCTTTACTATCGTATCAATGGCCTTGAAATTGCCGTGCCGCCCTTACGTGAACGTAGCGACAAAGCGCAATTACTGGCGTTATTACTGGCGGAGGAGGCTGCAGGGCAGGTTGTGTTGATTGATGAGAAGGCGAACGACGCTTTGCTCAATTACGCTTGGCCGGGCAACGTTCGGCAGTTGCGCAACGTACTGCGCACCTTGGCGGCTTTGTGCGAGAAAGGGCAAATCAGATTCGAAGATTTGCCGCCTATCATCCACGAGACGCGTGCGGTGATGGTCGTCGAGCCCCGTCATGGGGGCGCTTTGGATGATGCGGAGTGTATGGCGTTGCTCAATGCGCTTAAGCAGCATCGTTGGCACATGTCCCGTGCGGCAGAAAGTTTGGGCGTGAGCCGGAATACGCTTTACAGGAAGTTGCGCAAGCACGGAATCGACCGTTGTTCACACACGTGATCTGCGCGTTGTTAAGGCAACACTAAGGAAGCTGACTACCAGCCACTAATGAGCAATGTGGTTAAAACTGAAATATTTGGATAAAATTTTCCGAATTTTTTTGAACGATTTGCGTGATTTTGCACCACTCAGCGTACGAACAGTTACCCATCTTGTTTCGTGTGCGAGTGTGGAAATGACAATTTTTGAAGCTGTTAGAGTAACGCCAGCCTTATCAAGTAAAGGGGTGAACGAACCTCCTGCCGCTGCCGCAGGGCTGAGCATCGATAATGCCGTCGCCAGGAGCCACGTCACAGCGCAAATGCCTGACACCCCCGAAGCGCGTGCAACGGCTGACGCTCAGTTGGCGAAGCCCTACGCGATAGCATTAGCGACGCGCTCCTATCACGCCTCAATAGCGCCGCCTGATGTTCAAGTTCCCCCGCAGTCCACACTAGGACGTTGGCGCACTCAACTGGACAGTGCTTTCAAAAGCCCTCGGTTTTTATCGTGGGCAAAAGAACAGGGACTTGATACCAAGAGCCTTAAAATGGATCCCGCGCTTGGGGAATTGAGGGGAATTGTAAATGGCAGGATGCAAACGTTTACCTTAACAGACGATTCGGGTTGGTCGGATAACGCTCGAGTGCTGTTGTCGATTGCCAAAGCGATCGCACCAATGCCCGGGCAAGCGTTCGATTATCCGTGGCCGGACGGTAAGGTGCCGTTGTACACGGTGGGGCGATTTTACGGCGTGCCTATCGACCTTTCCCCTTCACAAGCCGCCTCGCACCGAGAGAAATTAAAAGCAGGGGCCGCGTTTGAGTTCCCGCCTCTGGCGCGCGCGTCGCAGCGATCTGTAGAGGCGTTAGAGGGCCAGAGCAAGGCGCTGGGTGATGATGCTAACCAGCATGCACTGCTTGCTGCGTTGAGGTCCCAGGTAGACGATGCCGAAGGCAAGATAGACCTGAACAACAGCAGGGTCCCGATTGACCGACGTTCAAGATTATTTTTCACCGAACAGCGCCGGGAGATAAGTGTTGCGCAAATGCTCGAACAGCAGGGGCATAAACTACCCGGCACCCAAACACAGGCGCATGGCTTGGCTAATGCACTGTCCTTTGACCTTGTCCATCGGATGCCTGGCGCTGACGCTGGCGGAGTAAGGCATATTGCTGCGCTGCTGAACAAAACTGAATTACGCAAGATGAAAGCGGTGGTGGGTCAGTGGAAGTTGAAACATACAAGCCAGGCGCCTGATCCGCAGGCAGGGGCTGGGGCAGGCAGTTTGTTACGGAGTTTGGTCAGCACGCTGGCGGCGTCCACAAAGAAGGTGATTGCAGACAACCCTTCATTAGCACTGGACCAGCTCATTCGGTCGCCCGATGCGCAGGAGTTGGGCAAGGCGATACAACATAAACTTAAATCAGCCGTGTCGCCGACCGGTGCCACGGAGGCCTTGACTGCGGCCCTCTTGCAAGAACTTGATCCTGACCCAGACAAGTCACGTTTCAACCTGGCGGGCTATAACCTCTATAAGAGCGAAAATGTGGGTGCCTCCGCGGTTGAGATCGTTAAACGGTTCACTACTTACCTTGAAACCAAGGTAGGGG
Organism: Pseudomonas sp. ICMP 460; assembly: GCF_002723595.1. Taxonomy (NCBI): domain Bacteria; kingdom Pseudomonadati; phylum Pseudomonadota; class Gammaproteobacteria; order Pseudomonadales; family Pseudomonadaceae; genus Pseudomonas; species Pseudomonas sp. ICMP 460. The sequence goes on along the minus strand of NZ_LKBR01000002.1, from coordinate 111,484 downwards.
TTGAAGCCGCGCCGCTTGCTGCGCGGCTATTACTATCAGCTGCTGCGCCTGAGTTGCTGGTGAAAAATATTCCACCTAACCTTGTTTATGGATCTCATACGTGGGCGGATTTCTCTATAGCGGTCGCACTGGTAGAGCAAGAGGCGCACGGCGCATCGGCGAACATGACGCTCAGTCAAGTCATAAGCTATGCGGATGCGCAGCTTAGTACCCTTGACGGTGGGGACGCGTTAGCTGCAGCGTCGGCGGATTCGCTTATTGCGTGGGGCCTCGCTAATCAGGTGATTAAAAGCAACCCTAAAGGTCGGTATGCGTTAGAGGATATTGAGCAGTCACTCAAGGTGTTAAAAAAGCAGAAAAAAGAATTGGCATGGGCGCGCGTAGAACTACTGAAGCCAGCGCCCACTCGGGAGGAGCTGGCGCTGGCTGAGTTCAAGCGGGTGTTCCCGAATGTTGACCCAACAAAGACAACATTACGCGGTGTTAGGGACGACAAGTATGTCGTATCGCCACTGGATGTCTACATGACGGAGCCATTAGATACAAGCTTGTGGAAGTCGCGAAATGAACAGGAAATGCCTTGGGAGGCGATGAAATCTCGTTTTTCTGAGCTTGATCAAACTATCAATAAAACATTTTCTGAAAAGTTTGATGAATATACAAAGAGTCAGGCAGCGGCCTGGGCTGTCCAGTTCAAATATCAGGTTTCTCTGCTGCCTGTAGCGGACCAAGCGCGTATTAAACAATCAAATGTCACGTTCATGGAAGTCTCCCGCCCGTTTTTAGGCACAGAGGAAAAGAATAACCTGTCCTTGTACCCCGGGCGCCAACCACGAACGCCGACTCAAAGCGAACTCAAAGCATTAGCAGGGGGGCTGGCTGTGCTTATGAAAGTGGAAGGCGTTGACGGGGAGGTCGAGTACTATAGTTATCTGCCCCGCTTAGGGAAAATCGTTAAGGAAAAGGGGCTGCCGCAAGATCCGTCAAAATTTGATGACAGTACTTATTTTTCCGAGGATTCCGCCGCGCGTGTGCCGGGCGTATATAACGTGGTGACGCAATTCGATGCCACCAATAAACAGCGTGATTCGCGTGACGTAACTGATGAAGAAAGAGTTCCTTATTTTTCTCCACGAAACGGCTCGCTGGGGACCGTCGTGGGTAAATTTTTCACAAAAAATTATGGGGATTTAAAAGCAGGGGTTACGGGTGAGACAAGAATTGAAAAAAACACCAAAGCTAATCAACGCGTCAATGAGTTTTTGCTGTCGCTTGTTCCTTTTTATGACGGTATCAAAGATGCCATCAAGGGCAATATTGCCGGCGCAATTTTTAATATCGGGTTCGATATTTTGGGGTTCTTGCTTCCCGCGGCAGGCGCCGCGAGCAAAGCTGCGAAGCTGGGTAAGTCGACAGGCAAAATAATCGCGCGTACTTTTTTTGCAGGTATCGGCGCTTCGGTGGGCGTTACCGATGCAATTCATCTGCCGAAAAATCTTACGCGCGGAATAAAGACGTTAGGTAAGGACGCAAAGACGCTGTTCAAATATGGAGATGAGGTGCTTCCCCGGTTAAAAGGGAACTATAGGTCTTATGAAGTAACAAGGACTTATAAAGAGGGTGATGTAGTAAAGGGGTTCTATCAGGTGGAGTCACAGGGTGTGCTTACGCCAATACTCGCTATCTTTAACAAGGGGGGGTGGTACGCGTATAGCGCCCTCACCAATACACCCTTCGGCCCTCAGTTAGCCCAATTTGGTCTGCTGAGCGCAATGCGGCCTCCAACGGGAGCGTGATAATTTTCACGTACTCGGATTGGCTGGCATTGACCGCATCAGTATGGATTTTTAAAGTTATGCTTGGTTGGGTATTCTAGCTTGCAGCGCTTAGTGTCTGGCTGGCGAAGTATTCTCGCCGCGTTTGTGCTGTATTAGTTATAAGCGTGTATTGTTTTTTGGGGGGGGTGGAACTGGTTGATGTCGTTCTGTCACACAGTAGGTGAAAGAAAGGGATGGCTTTCTAATGTAAATTAATCATTAGGTAGATCATTATGATATTTTCAAACGCAGTGGCACGGCCGATAGTAAGCATGAAGCTTGGCGATCTTTTTAGTGGAGGGTGGTCCAGGACCGAAGCGCCTAGCCCTGTAAGGCCAGTTGAAGTGCCTAGAGTAGAAGTCCCGGGAGGGTCGAGGCCGGCAGACAGCGCCGGTAATAGCTTTGATCAAGGGTTCGTTGATAAAAAAGTAAGTGGCTTCGAAGGGCAAGGGCACGTCAGTGGTCAACGACAGCCTGGGGATACCCCCGATGCAGAGGCCCCCGCTGCTCCAGAATTGGCTCAATTCAGAAAAGCGAACGGGGCCAAGTGGCAAGCTCAAAAAGATGCTGGGGCTCGGGATAGGTTGTTTGCTCAGCCGACGGCAGGTCGAGTCGACGGACAGGAGGTCGGGGCCTTTTCTGAGAGAGCCCTGGCAGAAAACGCCACGGCGTTAGTGGCTGCTAAAACTGCGAAAGTGGATCGGGCGCTTCCGCTTGAACGGCGAAATATTTTAAAGGTCGCCGCAATTACTGCAGCAATCACCGCACCCTTAACGGTTGGCCTGACATTGGCCGCCAATGTCGGTCTCGAATATCTAAAACCCCTAATTAATCCGCCGAAGACGCCAGCCACAGAGGAACATGTTAAGGAGTCGCTATTGGTCGATAATGCTCAGAGGAGCGTATTTGTATTGGCAAATACCTTGGCTGACCTTCGTTCAGAGCCGCATGTCTCACCCAGTGTGGAATGGCTGGCAAAGACAAATGATGAGCGTATGGACTATCTTGACGAGATGCTTGACTACCTGGAACCGGAGTTTGCTAAAGAAGCGGGCGCGCTGGGTATTCAAACTCAGGCTCCGTCAACAGGAGCGCAAGAAGATGATATCAAGAGCCGGGCGACTGGCGTGGAGTCCCGAATGGCATACCTCAACGAGCTGATGGGCGCCATGAAAGACAAATATAGTTAATATCAGCCTCGTACACACCGCAGTAAGTTGTTCCAGCGGTTGCTCACTCAGTGGGGCAACTGCTGACAGTGCTTCAATACCCTGACGGTCATCCTCTCCGATAAAATCGACGTCAATGGTTGCGTGGTCACTTTGGGAACCATCGAGTTCTCATACGCCCAAAGGGAGTCACGGCGTACTTCGTTTGAAGCCCGGCCGCTCGCCGCATAATAGGTGCGATTTCCCCCTCCCTGCGCTAACCTGCCTCGATGTTCAAGAGGTCAACCATGCACATTCATATTCTCGGTATCTGCGGCACTTTCATGGGTTCGATGGCGGTGTTGGCCAAAGAGCTGGGCCACCATGTCACCGGCTCCGACGCTAATGTTTATCCGCCCATGAGCACGCAATTGCAGGCTCAGGGTATCGAGTTGACCCAAGGCTACGACCCATCGCAATTCGACCCGGCCCCGGACCTGGTGGTGATCGGCAACGCCATGTCCCGTGGCAATCCTGCGGTCGAATATGTACTCAATAAAGGCTTGCCGTATGTCTCCGGTCCACAGTGGCTGGCCGACCATGTGCTGCAAGGTCGCTGGGTACTCGCGGTGGCCGGCACGCACGGCAAAACCACTACCAGCAGCATGCTGGCGTGGGTGCTGGAGCACGCTGGCATGAGCCCGGGCTTCCTGATCGGCGGCGTGCCGCAAAACTTCGCGGTGTCGGCGCGTCTGGGTGAAACGCCGTTTTTCGTGATCGAGGCGGATGAATACGACAGCGCGTTTTTCGACAAGCGTTCCAAGTTCGTCCACTACCGCCCGCGCACGGCGATCCTCAACAACCTGGAGTTTGATCACGCCGACATTTTCCCTGATCTGCCGGCGATTGAGCGCCAGTTCCACCACTTGGTGCGCACCATTCCGAGCGAAGGCCTGGTCATCCACCCGACCACCGAGCCTGCGTTGCAGCGCGTGATCGACATGGGCTGCTGGACGCCGGTGCAAACCACCGGGGCGGGCGGGCAGTGGCAGGTCAAGTTGCTCAGCGAAGACGGCTCTACATTTGAAGTGCTGTTTGAAGGGCAAGCCCAAGGCATTGTCGATTGGGGCATGACCGGCCAGCACAACGTCGCCAACGCCCTGGTCACCCTGGCGGCCGCGCGGCATGTAGGCGTGGTGCCGGCCATGGGCATTGCTGCCTTGAGCGCGTTCAAAAGCGTGAAGCGCCGTATGGAAAAAGTCGCCGACGTGAACGGCATTACCATTTACGACGACTTCGCCCACCACCCAACGGCGATTGCGACCACGCTGGATGGCCTGCGCAAGCACGTCGGTGATGCCAACATCATTGCGATTGTCGAGCCGCGCTCCAACTCCATGAAGCTTGGCGCGCACCGTGATGGCCTGCCGGAAAGCGTCAACGATGCCGACCAGGTGGTCTGGTATGCGCCCGCCAACCTTGGCTGGGACCTGCCGTCCATTGCAGTGCTGTGCACTGTGCCCTCAACCGTTTGCGATTCCATCGAAGGCATTATTCAACAGGTCAAACTCAAGGCCACACCGGGCACCCACGTAGTGGTGATGAGCAACGGCGGCTTCGGCGGCCTGCACGGCAAACTGGCTGAGGCGTTGAAATGAGCGGCCCGGAACGCGTGACCCTGGCGATGACCGGTGCCTCCGGCGCACCCTATGGCCTGCGCCTGCTTGATTGCCTGGTGCGTGAGGAGCGCGAGGTGCATTTTTTGATCTCCAAGGCCGCGCAGTTGGTAATGGCCACCGAGACCGATGTGGCGTTGCCGCCCAAGGTGCAGATGATGCAAGCCTTCCTCACCGAATACACCGGTGCGGCGGCGGGGCAGATCAAGGTTTACGGTAAAGAAGACTGGATGTCGCCGGTGGCCTCCGGCTCCGGTGCGCCGGCAGCGATGGTGGTGGTGCCGTGTTCCACCGGCACCTTGTCGGCGATTGCCACGGGTGCCTGCAATAACCTGATCGAGCGTGCGGCGGATGTGACCCTGAAGGAGCGCCGCCAGTTGATTCTGGTACCGCGCGAGGCGCCGTATTCGAGTATTCACCTGGAGCACATGCTCAAGTTGTCGAACATGGGCGTGACCATCTTGCCTGCATCGCCCGGGTTCTATCACCAGCCGCAGACCATCGATGACCTGGTGGATTTTGTGGTGGCGCGCATTCTCAACCTGCTGAATATTCCTCAGGACATGCTGCCGCGTTGGGGCGAACACCATTTGAGCAACGATGAATAAGGCGCTGCTGGTGGTGTTGGCGCTGCAGCTTGCGGGCTGCGCCACGGCGCGCACGCTGGATGCGGCGCAGCCCGGTGCGCCAGTGGTGTACGCCGGTACGCGGTTGGATGTGTATGCGATCAACGGCGGCTGTTGCGCCCGCGACCGGTTTGGCGCTGAAGCGCCGAGCTACCCGCACATCGACCTGCCGGCCAGTGCGCTGCTCGACACGCTGCTGTTGCCGTTGTCGGTATTGACGGTATTGGGCGTGGGCTTCAATGCAACCGGTGGCCTGTAGCACCGACCTCGCAGGCAACCCAAAACCACTGTGGGAGCGGGCTTGCTCGCGAAGGCGGCGTGTCAGTCGATGCCTAAGTTGACTGATCCCACCGCCTTCGCGAGCAAGCCCGCTTGTTGTGTGCCAGAGCTCAACGACGTTACTTGCCGAGCTTGCGCAACTCGTCTGACTCCACCACGCGCACGCCATCTTGCTCTTCGAGTGCCAGGCGCCACATGGCGCGGGCCAGTTCACAGACTTCAATGCCGTGGTATTTGCCTGGAATCAATCGCGACAATGTGCCCGCCAGTTGTTCGGCCAGGCGCGGGTGCAGGCGTTCGCCGAGTAACAGCGACGGCCTCGCGATGGTCAGTTGCGGCCAGTCCTGCGCCTGCAACGCCAACTCCATTTCGCCTTTGACGCGGTTGTAAAAGATCGAGGATTTCGGGTCAGCGCCAATCGCGCTGATCACGATCAAGTGGCGCGCGCCCATTTCCCGCGCGCGCTTGGCGAAGGCCACCACCAGGTCCAGGTCGACCGCGCGGAAGGCCGCCTCGGAGCCCGCCTGCTTGATGGTGGTGCCCAGGCAACAAAAGGCGATATCGACCTGGCCGCTCAGTTGCGGCAGCAGTAGCGCGGGGTCGCCTACCGGGTTTTCCAGGCGCGGGTGTTCGGCCAGCGGCTTGCGGCTGGGCGCCAGTACACGGGTCACCGTGGGTTCGTTGAGCAGGCGGTCGAGCAGGTGTTCGCCGGTGAGCCCGGAGGCGCCGGCGAGCAAGATGTGTTGAGGTGTCAGGTACATGGTGTTTCCCCCTTGTTACACGTAACAGCTTAGTTGCCTTTGGCTTCCTTGCTATTCATAGAGACGCTTTCGAGCGCCTTTCGTGCCTGTTGTTTGCGTAATAATTGCCAGTGGGCGATCACGCCTTTGGGGGCCCAGATCTGTGGTTCAGAGGCTTCGAAGTTGTCCGCTTGTTCGCGCTCGGCCACATGCACTTGGGCCAGTTTGAAGGCTTGTTGCAAATCGTCGGTCTGGTTGAAAGCTTGAGCAAAAAGGGCGTCGCCAAAATAGGTGAAATCCGCTTCCTCGGAGCAACCGAAAGACACGCGATCCGCGCGCGAGGCGGTCATGATCAGCGTGCGCTCATCCTTCAGCGCCGGGATAAACCCGCCGGAATAACAGGCTGAAATCACCACCACCTTGTCGCGGGCTTTCAGCGGTTCGAGCACCGCCGCCAGTTCATCGGCGGGCAGGTCGGCCAGCTCCATGCGCGGCTGGTCGAGCACCAGTTCGTGTTCGTGGGTGCCGTGGCTGGTCAGGTAGATAAACACCAGGTCTTCCGGCCCGGTGCGCTCGGCCAGGGTTTGCACCGCGCGGCGCAGGCTTTCGCGGGTGGCCAGCGGGCGGTCGGTGATGTGGTCGCGGTGGTTGACCAGGCGGATCTGCCCGCGCGCCCCGAAGCGCGTGGCGAGCAGGTTGCTGACGTAATCCGCTTCGCGCAGGAACACACTTTGCTTGCCATCGCCCGCCAGCACCAAGGTGTATAGCTCGACGGCGGGCGTGGAGGCCGGCACGGCGGCGAGGGCGGCATCGAGCAAGCGGCCTTGGGCCAGTACGCCGATTTCGAGCGGGTCGGGCAACAGCTTGCCGTCGGCATCGCGCACGCGCAGGCCATTCACCCACGTGCCGGCCTGCACAGTGCCGTCGGTGAGTACGAGGGTGCCTTTGCCTTGATAGCTGTCGCTGTCAAAACCGCCGATGTAGAAGCTGCCATCGGTGAGGTTCAGGCGGCCTTCGCCGCTGAACCGCCAGTCGCTGAACTGCCCGACATAGTGGCTGCCGTCGACGCCGATCAACTCGCCTTTGCCGCTGAGTGCACCTTCCTTGAACTGGCCGATCCACACGTCGCCGTCGGCGTTTTCGTAGCGGCCTTTGCCGTTGAGCTGGTTCTGTTTGAACTGGCCGACATAGATGTCGCCATCGGCGCTGTTGAAGGTGCCGTTGCCTTCGAGTTGGCCATCGACAAAGTGGCCGCTGAACTGGTTGCCGCTGTCGTCGTTGCGTTGGCCTTCGCCGTTCGGTTTTCCGTATGCGAACTGGCCCTGGTATTGGCTGCCATCGGCCAGTTCCAGGCGACCGAGGCCGGAATACTGGTCGTCCTTGAATTCGCCGCGGTAGGTCATTTGGCCCTCTTTGAGGGTGCCTTCGCCGTTGCGCCGCCCGCTTTTGAAACCGCCATCGTAGCTGCTGCCCGAGGTGGTCAGGCTGCCCTGGCCGTCGAACAGGCCTTGCTGGAACTGGCCCTTGTAAACCTCGCCGTTGCTGCCATGCCATTCGCCCTGGCCGTGCCACTGGCCTTTGTCGAACTGGCCGGCGTACCAGCTGCCGTTGGGGTAATCCACGCGGCCCTGGCCTTGCAGCAAACCATTGACCACATCGCCACGGTAGCGGCCGCCATCGGGCAGGCGCGCATCGGGCGGCAACAGCGATTCGCCGTCTCCGCAAGCGGTGAGCAACAGGGCAAGGGCAAGGGGGGCGAATGGGCGCATAGCGGGATCCGGATAATTGAGCGCCGAGTATGCCGTAGCTACGCGATTCATACATAAATTTACATACACTGTGGCAAGGTTTCTCACCTCACCACAGGCGCGGCCTTACACGAAGCAGAGTGATAACGACTCGGCGATGTAAGCAGGCTTTTCCTGGCCTTCGATTTCCAGGGTGGCAGTGGCCTTGAATAGCCATTGGCCAGGTTTTTTCTCGGTCACGTCAGTCAGGGTGACGTTAAGGCGCACCCTGGCATTGACTTTTACCGGCTGGATGAAGCGCACGCTGTCCAAACCATAGTTGATCGCCATCTTCAGCCCTTCGGGCATGATCAGGATGTCCTCCATCAGTTTGGGCATCAGCGACAGCGACAGAAAGCCATGCGCGATGGTGCTGCCGAATGGCGTTTGCGCGGCCTTGGCCGGGTCAACGTGGATGAACTGGTGGTCGCCCGTGGCCTCTGCGAACAGGTTGATACGCGCCTGATCGATGGTGAGCCATTCGGAACGTCCCAGTTCCTTGCCGATATAATCTTTGAGCTGCGCTACAGGTACACAGGGCATTGCGACTCTCCTTGGGGCATCGGCTTTTATCACCCAGGCGCTGACAGGGCGGGTGTTTTTTGTGGGTCACACAGAACCCATGTAGATCATCATGCGCAACCGACCCGGTCAACCCACCATGCTTTTGGCGAATGCCGATGCATAGGGCAGGCATGCTTATAATGCGCGCGGGTTTTGAGGGGGAGAAAACGCATGCTGTTACGTGGGCTGACATGGCTGGTGCTGTTTCAATTGATTGGCACCGCGCTCAACCATTTGCTGTTGCCGGTGCTGCCGGGGCCGATCATTGGCTTGCTGTTGATGCTCGGCTTTTTGATCGCGCGCGGCGAAGTCGGCGAGCCACTGAGCCTGGCAGCCAGCAGCCTGTTGCGTTATTTGCCGCTGTTGCTGGTGCCGCCCGCCGTGGGCGTGATGGTCTATGCCAAAGACATCGAGGCAGACTTCTGGGCCATTATCGGCGCGCTGGTGTTGTCGCTGGTGATCGCGATGGGGTTTGTTGGCGTGTTGATGCAAAAGCTGGTCAAGCGCCAGGCGCGCCCGGAGCAGGACCAATGATCTTCGACACGCAAGGCGCGTGGACGGCAGTCATCCATCATCCCTTGTTTGGTATCGGCATCACCCTTGGCGCCTATCAACTGGTGCTGGCGGCGTTCGAGAAAACCCGCTGGGTGTTCCTGCAACCGGTGCTGGTGTCGATGCTGTTAGTGATCGGCGTGCTGCTGACCTGCGGCCTGAGTTACGTCGAGTACCGCAAGAGCACCGAGATCATGGGCATCCTGCTCGGCCCAGCGACCGTAGCGCTGGCAGTGCCGCTGTATTTAAACCTGCGACGAATTCGGCAATTGTTCTGGCCGATTCTGACTACGCTGGTGTTAGGCGGCGTGCTGGTTACCGGCCTGTGTGTACTCTTGGGCGGGTGGTTCGGCGCCGAGCACCGCATGCTGATGACCATGGCGCCCAAGTCGGTAACCTCGCCGATTGCCATGCTGGTCGCCGAGCAGATCGGCGGCGTGGCGGCATTGGCGGCGGTGTTTGTGCTGATCACCGGGGTGGTCGGCGCAATGATCGGCCCGGCGTTCCTGTCACGCCTCGGCGTGCACAGTCCCGAAGCGCGCGGCATGGCCTTGGGCATGACCGCCCACGCCGTCGGCACCTCGGTGGCGTTGCAGGAAAGTGAAGAGTGCGGCGCCTTTGCGGCGCTGGCCATGAGCCTGATGGGCGTAGCCACGGCGGTGTTCCTGCCGTTGGCCGTGTCGGTAATTGTTTAAAGGAAACCTTTATGAGTCTGGCCCTGTTCCCGCTCAATACCGTGCTGTTCCCAGGCTGCACCCTCGACCTGCAACTGTTCGAGGCACGTTACCTGGACATGATCAGCCGCTGCATGAAAAACGGCGAAAGCTTCGGTGTGGTGTGCATTCTCGATGGCCGGGAAGTCGGCATGGCCCCGGATGGCTACGCGCTGATCGGCTGCGAAGCGCTGATTCGCGACTTCAAGCAACAGGACAACGGCCTGCTGGGGATTCGCGTCGAAGGCGGGCGCAGGTTCCGTGTGCGTGACGCTGGCGTGCAGAAGGACCAATTGCTGGTGGCCGAGGTGCAATGGCTGGAAGAGCTGCCCGACCGCGTGCTGGAAGACGAGGACGCCGACTTGCTGGCGTTGCTTCAGGCACTCGCCGAACACCCGATGGTTGCCTCGCTGGACATGGACGCCCGCGCCGATGGCCAGCAGGCCTTGGGCAATCAGTTGGCCTACCTGTTGCCGTTCACCGAAGCCGACAAGATCGACCTGCTGCAACTCGACGATCCGCAGCAAAAGCTGGACGCGATCCAGATGTTGCTCGACGAGTTGCAGGGCGAACTCTTCACTCAGTAGGCGTAGCGCAGCAAGGCATGCGGTGTGCCGGTGAGCGCGATAAAACTCAGCACCGCCACCAGCGCCGGAAGCAACAGCCACCAGGTTTTTTGCGGCATGGCCGGTAACCGGCTGCGGTACTCGCTGGCGGCCAGGCTGAACGCGCACACCGTCATCGCCAGCAGCGTGCCGGCCAGAATGTCCGTGGGCCAATGCGCACCGAGGTACACCCGCGACAGCGCGATAAAGGCTGCCGGAATACAGCCGAGCAGCATCCAGGTCAGGCGTAAGCGCGTGGGTTGCCCGCGACCTGCCAGCACTGCCAGCGCCAGGAAGAACGCAAACGCACCGGAGGCGTGGCCGCTGGGCATGCTGAAGCTGGTCAGTGGGTCGGTGAGGATTTCTGGGCGGCCGCGCGCAAAAAACAGCTTGGTGCCTGTATTGATCACTGCCGCCCCGGCCAACGTAGCGCCGACAAACACCGCGTGCCGCCATTGCCGCGCGAGTAACAGCAGCCCGGTGAAAATGGCGCTGGCGAAGAACATCTTCTTGAACTCGCCCAACTGGGTAATCCGCACCATCACCTCGTCCAGCCACGGGCTGCGATGTTCCTGCACCAGCGCGCTCAGGCCTTGATCGAAGTGGTTGAGATGCGGGTAGCCGATAAACATCGCGATCAATAACGTCAGGCTGGCGCAGCCCATCCATAAGGTTGCGCGACGGTGGCCGCGCAAGCTGCTGTTTAAACTCAGCCCCAGCAACACCGCCAAACACACCGCCACAACGCCTGCTTCCGGCCAGAAGCCTTCTGGTAACGGCAGGCGGAATGCGGCGCCGGTGGCCCAGCCAGGCAGTAGATACGCCACCGACCAGCCCGCCGCCGCCAAAATGCTCACGGCGGCAAAACGCGGGAAGGGCATGTCGCACATGCCGGCCACCATCGGCAGCATAGGCCGCAGCGGGCCGATGAAGCGCCCTACAAGCAGGCTGGCAATGCCGTACTTATGAAAGTAGGTTTCTGCGCCATTCATCCATTCAGGGTGGTGACGCAAACCGGGTAGGCGCCGGATGTTCTGATGGAAATGTCGGCCCAGAAAGTACGACACGCCGTCGCCCAGCAAGCCACCGAGGAAGCCCAGTAACAGCGTTTCGCTCAGCGACAGCGCACCGCTGCCGGCGAGTGCCGCAATGGTAAACAACAACACCGTGCCCGGCACGATCAGCCCCGCGATCGCCAAACATTCCACGCACGCGACGATAAACACCGCCACCGCCAGCCATTCTGGGTTCACGGTGAGCCAGGCGGTAATGCTATCGAGCCATTGGCCCATAAAACGTCACTCCCTCTATGCAATACATCACTCGAAACGCTGAAGGTCTACTGCGTTGCAGGTATCAATTTTCAGCAGGCGCAGCCGGTTTAAACCAAAAAGTAATCGCGGCCTTCGACTTGGCCCCGGCGCAGCGGGTTCCGTGTGCAATAAGGCGCATAGCCAGCATCGACGAAACGGTACATCAAGTGCTCATCGCGTCCGCTGGGGATGCCGAGGCGTGTGGTCTGAATAATCTGCGACGGTGGTTGGTCCACGTCTTCCACATACAATAATTGCGGGTCGAAGCGCTTGGCGTCCCACATCGGCACCTTCAAACCCAGGGCTTTGCACAGCAGGGTCTGGCCTGCGCAGAGTTTTTGCGAAGCGCGAGGGCTGCCGTCGGGATTCGGGTTATTCAGCAGCATCTGCGCCAGGCTCGCCGGGCCGGACACTTCGTCCACCCACGGATAAGCCGATTTGATCAGCACGGCATTGCCCGGGCCTTGCGCGCTGAAGTTCAGCGAATCGCCGCCACGGGCGTAGTACATGTAGATGTGCCCGCCATCCAGAAACAAAGCCTTACGTTTTTCCGTGTAGCCGAGTGAGGCGTGGCTGCCTTTTTCGGCCACGTAATAGGCTTCGGTTTCGATGATTCGCGCAGAAAGCCAGTGATCACCGACGCGATGGCGTATGACTTTGCCGAGTAGTTCGCGCGCAAGAATCTGCGCGTCGCGGTCGAAGAAGCTGTCGGGCAGGGCGCTGGCGGGGAGCTTGGGGGCGAAATTGGGCATGGCGGTCAGAGGTTAATACGGCTAAATGTGACGGAATAATAACAACTCCCACCTTAATTGCCGCTGAACCTCAGGTTTTTACAGTTCATTTCAACCATCCGCCCCTCACCGCTGTCAGTCGGGCGGCGTCGCAGCTATAATCTGCCGCTTTCCTCTTTGCCAAGACTCCCCGACCATGACTGAGTCCGTTCTTGACTACATGACCCGCCTGGGTCGCGCTGCCCGTCAGGCCTCGCGGTTGATCGCCCGCGCGAGCACGGCGCAGAAGAACCGTGCCCTGTTGGCCGCCGCCGACGCTCTGGATGCTGCGCGCTCCGAGCTGACCGCCGCCAACGAACGGGACCTGGCCCGTGGCCGCGAAAATGGCCTTGAGCCAGCCCTGCTGGACCGCCTGGCACTCACCCCTGCGCGTATCGACGACATGATCGAAGGCCTGCGTCAGGTGGCCAAGCTGCCTGACCCCATCGGTGAAATCCGCGACATGCGCTACCTGCCGTCGGGTATTCAGGTCGGCAAAATGCGCGTGCCGTTGGGCGTGATCGGGATCATTTATGAGTCGCGCCCGAACGTGACCATCGACGCCGCGAGCCTGTGCCTCAAGTCCGGCAACGCGACCATTTTGCGCGGCGGTTCCGAAGCGATTAATTCCAACCGCGCCATTGCCGCCTGCATTCAGCAGGGTTTGGCCGTGGCCGAGCTGCCGGCCGAAGTGGTGCAAGTGGTCGAAACCACCGACCGCGCCGCCGTTGGCGCGCTGATCACCATGCCGGAGTTTGTCGACGTAATCGTGCCACGCGGTGGCAAGAGCCTGATCGAGCGCGTGAGCCGTGATGCCAAAGTGCCGGTGATCAAGCATTTGGACGGCGTGTGCCACGTGTACATCGACATCGCCGCCGATATCGACAAGGCGATCCGCATCGCCGACAACGCCAAGACCCATCGTTACGCCCCGTGTAACACCATGGAAACCCTGCTGGTGCACGCCGGCATTGCCGATCGCGTGCTGCCGCCGCTGGCCGCCATTTACCGCGACAAAGGCGTGGAACTGCGCGGTTGTGAGCGCACCCGTGCGTTGCTCGGTGCAGACGTGATCGAGGCCACCGAACAAGACTGGTACACCGAGTACACGGCGCCGATCCTGTCTATCCGCATCGTCGACGACTTGGACGAGGCGATTGAACACATCAACAAATACGGCTCCAAGCACACCGACGCCATTGTTTCCGAGCATTTCAGCGATGCCCGGCGTTTCCTTAACGAAGTGGATTCCGCTTCGGTGATGATCAACGCCTCTACGCGTTTTGCCGACGGTTTCGAGTACGGCCTGGGGGCGGAGATCGGCATCTCCACCGACAAGCTGCATGCACGCGGCCCGGTTGGCCTGGAAGGCCTGACCAGCGAGAAGTACGTGGTGTTCGGCGACGGTCATGTGCGCACTTGACGGCTAAACGCATCGGGCTGCTCGGCGGCACCTTCGACCCCGTGCACATTGGCCATTTGCGCAGTGCCCTGGAAGTGGCGGATGCCCTCGCGCTGGATGAGCTGCGGGTGATGCCCAACGCGCGGCCGCCACACCGCGATACGCCGCAGGTGTCTGCGCAGCAACGCCTGGAAATGGTACGCCTAGCGGTGGAGGGCATAGCGCCGTTGGTGGTGGACGACCACGAGCTCAAGCGTGATAAACCGTCCTACACTGTCGATACGCTGGAATTGCTGCGCGCCGAGTTGGCCGCAGATGACCAATTGTTTCTGCTTTTGGGCTGGGACGCTTTTTGCGGCCTGCCCTCTTGGCATCGTTGGGAGGAACTCCTCCAGCATTGCCACATCCTGGTTTTGCAACGCCCGGATGCCGACAGCGAACCGCCGGATGCCTTGCGCAACCTGCTGGCCGCGCGGTCGGTAAGTGACCCCTTGGCCCTGACCGGGCCGAACGGGAATATTGCATTCGTCTGGCAGACCCCGCTTGCGGTGTCCGCCACCCAGATCCGTCAACTGCTGGCCAGCGGGAAGTCGGTACGTTTCCTGGTGCCTGACGCGGTCCTGGCCTACATCGATGCGCACGGGCTTTACCGTGCGTCGAACTGAAAAGGCGCGCTTGAACGCACGAACAGTCGTGCAGCGAGCGCCCGAACATACGAGCAAAACGAGTTTTATATGACCAACAAAGACGTAAGCAAAGTTAAGCGCAAAGGCACCTTCAAAAGCGCACCGCTGCCGGTTGAAGCCCACGTTGGCCCGGAACTGGCTGGCGAAGAGCTGGTAAAAGTCGCCGTGGCTGCCCTGGAAGACGTTAAGGCCCAGGACATTCAAGTGCTGGACGTGCGTGACAAGCAGAGCATCACCGACTTCATGATCATCGCCACCGGTACGTCCAACCGCCAGATCGGCGCGATGCTCGACAAGGTTCGCGAAGCCGTCAAAGCCCAGGGCGTCAAGCCGCTGGGTGAAGAAGGCAAGGGCGACAGCGACTGGGTGCTGCTGGACATGGACGACGTGATCGTTCACATGATGACCTCCAACGCCCGTCAGTTCTACGACCTGGAACGTCTGTGGAAAGGCGCCGAGCAGAGCCGTGCCGCCGATGGCAAGCACCACAACCCGGAAGTGGGCCACGCGCACTTCGACAAGCTCAACAAAGACCAGGAATAAGGAACGGCTGTGCGCCTGCGTCTGATCGCTGTCGGTTCACGCATGCCCAAGTGGGTGGAAGAAGGCTGGCACGAGTATGCCAAGCGTCTGCCCGCTGAGCTGTCGCTGGAGCTGGTGGAAATACCGCTCAACACACGGGGCAAGAATGCCGACGTGGCACGCTTTATCCGTCAGGAAGGCGAAGCCATGCTGGCCAAGGTCGGCCCCAACGAGCGTATCGTCACCCTTGAGGTGCACGGCAAACCCTGGAGCACCGAGCAACTGGCGGTGGAACTGGATCGCTGGCGCCTTGACTCGCGTACGGTCAACTTCATGGTGGGCGGCCCCGAAGGGCTGGCGCCGGAAGTGTGCGCGCGGGCGGACCAGCGTTGGTCGCTGTCGGCATTGACGTTGCCGCACCCGTTGGTAAGGATTCTGATCGGTGAACAGCTGTATCGCGCCTGGACAGTTCTGTCCGGGCACCCTTACCACAAATAATCTGCGCCCCTGCCGATGACCCAGCCGATCCGCATCAAGGACCACGAGAAAGACGCACGTCTGGTACGCGCGCGGGTGGTGTTTGGCGCTTTTATGGTGGTCGGCTTGATCGGCGTGCTGATTGCGCGCCTGTATTTTCTGCAGGTGATCCAGTACGAATATCACTCCACGCTGTCGGAAAACAACCGGGTGCATGTGCAACCGATTCCGCCGACCCGTGGGCTGATTTTCGACCGCAATGGCGTGGTAGTCGCCGATAACCGGCCCAGCTTCAGCCTGAGCATGACCCGCGAGCGGTCCGGCGACTGGCAGCAGATCCTCGATGTAATCGTTGAGGTGCTGCAACTGACGCCGGAAGACCGCGTGATCTTCGAAAAACGCATGAAGCAGGGGCGCCGGCCATTTGAGCCGGTGCCGATTCTGTTTGAGCTGACCGAAGAGCAAATTGCGCGGATCGCGGTGAACCAGTTCCGCTTGCCCGGTGTGGAGGTGGTAGCGCAGTTGGTGCGGCATTACCCGCAAGGGCCGCATTTTGCGCACTCCGTTGGCTATATGGGGCGGATCAACGAGAAAGAGCTGAAAAGCCTCGACCCGGTGAATTACAGCGGCACCCACCATATCGGCAAAACCGGCATCGAGCGTTTTTACGAGCCCGAGTTGCACGGCCAAGTGGGTTACGAAGAAGTCGAAACCAACGCGCGCGGGCGTGTGCTGCGGGTGCTCAAGCGCACCGACCCGGTGCCGGGCAAAGACATTGTGCTGAGCCTGGACATCAAGTTGCAGGAAGCTGCCGAGATGGCCCTCGGCGGGCGGCGTGGTGCCGTGGTGGCACTGGACCCGAAAACCGGCGAAGTGCTGGCGATGGTCAGTCAGCCGAGTTTCGACCCCAACCTGTTTGTCACCGGGATCAGCTTCAGGGCCTACGCCGAGCTGCGTGATTCTATCGACCGGCCGCTGTTCAACCGCGTGCTGCGCGGCTTGTATCCACCCGGCTCGACCATCAAGCCGGCGGTGGCGATTGCCGGCCTCGATTCGGGCGTAGTGACCGCATCGAGCCGCGTGTACGACCCCGGCTACTACATGCTGCCCAACTACGACCACAAATACCGCAACTGGAACCGCACCGGTGACGGCTATGTCGATTTGGACACCGCGATCATGCGCTCCAACGACACCTATTTTTATGACCTGGCCCACAAGCTCGGCATTGATCGGCTGGCTGCCTACATGGGCAAGTTCGGCCTCGGTCAAAAAGTCTCCCTGGACATGTTCGAAGAATCGCCTGGCTTGATGCCGTCACGCGAGTGGAAACGTGCGACCCGTCGCCAGGCGTGGTTCCCCGGCGAAACCCTGATTCTGGGGATCGGCCAGGGCTACATGCAGGCGACGCCGCTGCAACTGGCGCAGGCCACGGCGCTGGTCGCCAACAAAGGCATCTGGAACCGCCCGCACCTGGCCAGGACCATCGAGGGCGAGAAGCCGGTCGATGAAAACCCGATCCCTGACATCGTGCTGCGCGACCCGTCCGACTGGGCCAAGGTCAACCACGGCATGCAACAAGTGATGCACGGCGCGCGGGGCACCGCGCGCAAGGCGGCGATCGGCGCGCAGTACCGAATTGCCGGCAAGAGCGGTACGGCCCAAGTGGTCGCGATCAAGCAGGGCGAGAAATATGACCGTTCCAAGGTTCAAGAGCGCCACCGTGACCACGCGTTGTTTGTCGGTTTTGCGCCGGCCGACGACCCCAAAATAGTCGTGGCCGTGATGGTCGAAAACGGCGAGTCCGGCTCCGGTGTTGCGGCGCCAGTGGTGCGCCAGATCATGGACGCCTGGCTGTTGGCCGACGACGGCAGGCTCAAACCCGAATATGGTGGCCCCCCTTCAAGCACCGAGGTTACGGCCCGTGAAGAGTAATTTTGACCGCATCCTCTCCAGCGAAGATGTGATGCGTCGCCGCGCGACGTTGCTGCAGCGCATGCACATTGATGGCCCGTTGCTGATTCTGCTGCTGACCTTGGCCGCCGGCAGCCTGTTTGTGTTGTATTCGGCCAGCGGCAAGAACTGGGACCTGCTGATCAAACAGGCGTCTTCGTTCGGCCTGGGCCTGTTGTCGATGGTGGTGATTGCGCAGCTTGAGCCGCGCTTCATGGCGCGCTGGGTTCCGCTGGGTTACGTCGCGGGCGTGCTGCTGCTGGTGGTGGTGGACGTGATGGGCCACAACGCCATGGGCGCGACCCGCTGGATCAACATTCCTGGGGTGATTCGCTTCCAGCCGTCGGAATTCATGAAGATTCTGATGCCGGCGACCATCGCCTGGTATTTGTCCAAACGCACCTTGCCGCCGCAGCTCAAGCACGTGGGCATCAGCCTGTTTTTGATCGGCGTGCCGTTTATCTTGATTGTGCGCCAGCCCGACCTTGGCACGTCGCTGCTGATTCTTGCGGGCGGCGCGTTCGTGCTGTTTATGGGCGGCTTGCGCTGGCGCTGGATCCTCAGCGTGCTGGCCGCGGCAATCCCGGTGGCCGTGGCCATGTGGTTCTTCTTCATGCACGACTACCAGAAGCAGCGCATCTTGACCTTCCTTGACCCTGAGAGCGACCCGCTGGGCACCGGTTGGAACATTATCCAGTCCAAGGCGGCCATTGGCTCCGGCGGAGTATTTGGTAAGGGCTGGTTGCTGGGCACTCAGTCGCATTTGGACTTTTTGCCCGAAAGCCACACCGACTTCATTATTGCGGTGCTGGGCGAAGAGTTCGGCCTGGTGGGCATTTGCGCGCTGTTGCTGATCTATTTGCTGTTGATCGGGCGCGGGTTGGTGATCACCGCGCAGGCACAAACGCTGTTCGGCAAATTGCTCGCCGGCAGCCTGACCATGACTTTTTTTGTTTACGTTTTCGTCAACATCGGTATGGTCAGTGGCCTGCTGCCGGTGGTTGGGGTGCCGTTGCCATTCATTAGCTACGGCGGAACTTCGCTGGTGACATTGCTGTCAGCGTTTGGGGTTTTGATGTCGATTCATACGCATCGCAAGTGGATCGCACAGGTTTGAATAAGGTGAAGATGTCAATGCAAGTAATGCGCGGCTGGGCGACTCGGCATGCGTCCTGGATGGGCCTGATTGGGCTACTGGGCGCGACGCAAGAGGCGCAGGCCGGTGACTACGATGGCTCACCTCAGGTCGCCGAATTTGTCGGTGAGATGACCCGCGACTACGGTTTCGCCGGTGAACAGCTGATGGGCGTGTTCCGCGAAGCCCAACGCAAACAGGCGATCCTCGATGCGATTTCACGGCCCGCCGAGCGCGTGAAGCAGTGGAAGGAATATCGCCCGATGTTCCTTACCGATGCCCGCGTAGCGCGCGGCGTCGACTTCTGGCGTCAGCATGAAGCGGTGCTGGCCCGCGCCGAGCAGGAATACGGCGTGCCCGCCGAGGTGATCGTCGCGATTATCGGCATTGAGACCTTTTACGGCCGTAATACCGGCAGTTACCGCGTGATCGACGCCTTGTCGACGCTGGGTTTCGATTACCCGCCGCGCGCCGAGTTCTTTCGCAAGGAGCTGCGCGAATTCCTGTTGCTGGCCCGCGAAGAGCAAGTCGACCCGCTCACGCTTAAAGGCTCCTACGCCGGTGCGATGGGTTTGCCGCAGTTCATGCCGAGCAGCTTTCGCGCGTATGCGGTGGATTTTGACGGCGACGGCCACATCAATATCTGGAGCAACCCCGACGACGCCATCGGCAGCGTGGCCAGCTACTTCAAGCGCCACGGCTGGGTTGCCGGCGAGCCGGTAGTGATCCGTGCGCAGGTGACCGGGGAGCGCGCCGACGAAGGCCTGACGCAAGGAATCGAGCCGGTCAAAACGGTCGGGGAGTTGCGAGCGCTGGGCTGGTCGAGTCAGAATGCGCCACGCGACGATATGCCGGTGACGGCGTTCCGTCTCGAAGGCGAAAACGGTCCGGAATACTGGATGGGCCTGAAGAATTTTTACGCAATCACGCGTTATAACCGCAGTGTGATGTACGCCATGGCCGTGCATCAGCTGTCAGACATGCTGGTCCAAGCACGGGGCAACAAGTAATGCGGGCATCGCCGTTCCATAAACCGCTCAAGCTGGTGGCGTTTGCCGCGTTGTCCTTGCTGGTTGTCAGTTGTTCCTCCACCCCTACCAGCAGCCGTGCGCCGGCGCAAAAGTCCGGGGGGGCCGTGGTTCGCGCCCAGCCGGGGCTGGACATCAACCGCGCGCACAAAGACGGCGCGCCGTGGTGGGACGTCGACGTGTCGAAAATCCCGGATGCCACGCCAACCCTGCATACCGGGGCGTACAAGGCCAACCCGTATACCGTGCTGGGCAAGAACTACTTCCCGCTGCAGGATTCCAAGACCTACGTTCAGTCGGGCACAGCCTCCTGGTACGGCACCAAATTCCACGGCCAGAACACCGCCAACGGCGAAGTGTATGACCTGTACGGCATGAGCGCGGCACACAAGACCTTGCCGCTGCCCAGCTATGTGCGCGTGACCAACCTTGATAACAACCGCACGGTGATCCTGCGCGTTAATGACCGTGGGCCGTTTTATTCGGACCGCATCATTGACTTGTCGTACGCCGCCGCAAAAAAACTCGGTTACGCCGAAACCGGTACTGCGCGCGTGAAGGTTGAAGGTATCGACCCGGCGCAGTACTGGGCGCAGCGCGGCAAGCCAGCGCCGTTGATGCTCAACGAGCCGCAAACCGCGCAACCGCAAGTAACCGCGTCAACCGGCAAGATCGAACAGTGGACGCCACCGCCGGCGCAGCACGCCCCGGACACAGTCGTGGTGCCTCACGCAGCACCGGGCGCTTCAACCGTGGGCGGCCAGTACCTGCAGGTGGGCGCTTTCGCCAACCCGGATGCGGCAGAACTGTTAAGGTCCAAGCTCAGCGGCATGGTCAAGGCGCCGGTTTTTATCAGCTCCATCGTGCGTAACCAGCAGACCTTGCACCGTGTACGCATGGGCCCGATCGGTTCGCCGAGCGAAGTAGCGCAAGTGCAGAACAGTGTGCGTCTGGCCAACCTGGGGCAACCCAGCGTGGTCACCGCCGAGTAAGCAGTAAAGGCTTGATGGTTCGGGTGCGCCTGCGCGCCTGAGCCCTGGTTGTTGGCTCGTTGAACAATAAAACCCAGGGGCAAGGGGTGAGCGGGCAACCGAACACGTGACAGTCTGGAAGCGGGCTGTCTGAATAGTTTTGCCCGCGAGGGCAAGTTTCCATAAGCAATTTCGAGAGACGGATGAACATCACCACCTTAGCCAAACGCACGTGCCTGCTTCTTTCGCTGATCATCACCCCGGCCGCCTGGGCGGTTGAAATGGTGCCGGCTTCCCCGCAACTGGCCGCCAAGGCCTGGGTTCTCATGGATGCCGCCAGCGGCAACGTGCTGGTCGAGAACAATGGTGACCAGCGCCTGCCGCCAGCCAGCCTGACCAAGCTGATGACCGCTTATATCGCGACGCTGGAAATCCGCCGTGGCCAGATCGGCGAGAACGACCCGGTCACCGTCAGCGAAAATGCCTGGCGCACCGGCGGTTCGCGGATGTTCATCAAGGTCGGTTCGCAGGTCACTGTGAGCGACCTGCTGCACGGCATCATCATCCAGTCCGGTAACGACGCCAGCGTCGCCTTGGCCGAGCACATCGCCGGCAGCGAAGACGCGTTCGCCGACATGATGAACAAAACCGTGGCTGACCTGGGCATGACCAACAGCCACTTCATGAACCCGACCGGTCTGCCGAACCCTGAGCACTACTCGTCGGCTCACGACATGGCGATCCTGGCGCGCGCGATCATTCGTGTCGACCCGGTGCACTACGCGATCTACTCCCAGAAGGAGTTCTTCTGGAACAACATCAAGCAGCCTAACCGCAACTTGCTGCTGTGGCGCGACAAGACCGTCGACGGTCTGAAAACCGGCCACACCGAAGAAGCCGGCTACTGCATGGTGTCGTCCGCTGTGCGTGATGGCCAACGTCTGATCGCCGTGGTATTCGGTACCAACAGCGAGCAGGCCCGTGCGGCCGAGACGCAGAAGCTGCTGACCTATGGCTTCCGTTTCTTCGAAACCCAAACCTTCTACCAGAAGGGTACTGAACTGGCGCAGGCGCCGGTGTGGAAGGGCGCTACCCATCAAGTCAAGGCCGGCCTGGCTGAAGACCTGACCCTGACCATGCCTAAAGGCCAGCTGAAAAAGCTGGTGGCCAGCATGACCATGAACCCGCAATTGGTTGCGCCAATCGCCAAGGGTGACGTTATCGGTAAAGTCGAAGTGAAACTCGACGACAAGGTGGTGCACAGCGCCGACCTGATCGCCCTGGACGCTGTCGACGAAGGTGGTATCTTCCGCCGCGTGTGGGATAGCATCCGTCTATTCTTCTACGGCTTGTTCAACTGATAGTGTGCACCTGCAAAGCCCCGTGTTGATCCGACACGGGGCTTTGCCCGTCGCCACGGCTTACGCTTACGAGGCCGTTACGCCATGACCGATAAAGAAGTAGAAGTAAAGGCGCCGAAGATCGAATTCCCGGTGGTGGACTATCCCATCAAGGTGATCAGCGATACCGGTGTCGGCCGTAAAGACCTGATTCTCGAGATCGTGCGTAAACATGCGACGATCAACGACCAGCGTGTGGACGAGCGATCCAGCTCCACAGGCAAATACACCACGATCCAGTTGCACATCGTTGCGACCGGTCAAGACCAGCTCTACGACATCAACAGCGAGTTGCGGGCCACCGGCTTCGTGCACATGGTGCTGTGATGTCACAGGTTCTGGGCTTTCGCGAGCTCGGTCGGCTGGACTACGAGCCGGTCTGGCACGCCATGCAGCGTTTCACCAATGAGCGCGGCAGCTCGGCCCCGGATGAAATCTGGCTGGTGGAACACCCGCCGGTGTTCACCCAGGGGCAGGCCGGCAAGGCTGAGCATCTGCTGCTGCCGGGTGATATTCCGGTGGTGCAGGTCGACCGAGGTGGCCAAGTAACTTACCATGGCCCCGGTCAACTGGTTGCGTACCTGTTGCTGGACGTGCGCAAGCTTGGGTTCGGCGTACGCGACCTGGTGAGCCGCATGGAGGCTTGCCTGATCGAGCTGTTGGCCAGTTACGGCGTGACCGCCGCGGCCAAGCCCGATGCACCCGGCGTGTATGTAGACGGCGCGAAAATCGCGTCCCTCGGTTTACGCATTCGCCACGGTTGTTCCTTTCACGGCCTGGCCTTGAACGTGGACATGGACCTTGCGCCGTTTCGACGGATCAACCCGTGCGGTTACGCGGGGCTTGCGATGACCCAACTGAGCGAGCACGCCACACCGATTAAATTTGCCGAGGTAAGTGCCCGGCTGCGTGCGCAGCTCGTCAAACACCTCGACTACGCTGAGCAGACGACCCTTACGGGCGGAATCGACTGATTATGACTACTGATGCAGTGCAAACCATGATCCCGACGCTGGACATCACCGAGCGTCCGGCCCCGGCCCCGCGTGCCAAGGTGGAAGCCGGCGTCAAGCTGCGCGGCGCCGACAAAGTTGCACGCATCCCGGTCAAGATCATCCCCACGACCGAACTGCCGAAAAAACCTGACTGGATTCGCGTGCGCATCCCGGTTTCGCCGGAAGTCGACCGAATCAAAGCGCTGCTGCGCAAACACAAGCTGCACAGCGTGTGCGAAGAAGCGTCCTGCCCGAACCTCGGCGAATGCTTCTCCGGCGGCACCGCCACCTTCATGATCATGGGTGACATCTGCACCCGTCGTTGCCCGTTCTGCGACGTTGGCCATGGCCGACCGAAGCCTCTGGACGTCAACGAGCCGGAAAGCCTGGCTGTCGCCATCGCCGACCTGAAACTCAAATACGTGGTGATCACCTCGGTAGACCGCGACGACCTGCGCGACGGCGGTGCCCAGCACTTTGCCGATTGCATCCGCGAGATCCGCAAGCTGTCGCCGAACGTGATGCTCGAAACCCTGGTGCCGGACTACCGTGGGCGCATGGACGTGGCGCTGGCAATTACCGCCGCCGAGCCACCGGATGTGTTCAACCACAACCTGGAAACCGTGCCACGCCTGTACAAAGCCGCGCGCCCAGGTTCGGACTACCAGTGGTCGCTGACCCTGCTGCAGAAATTCAAGCAGATGATGCCGCACATTCCGACCAAATCCGGCCTGATGCTGGGCTTGGGCGAAACCGACGAAGAAGTGATCGAAGTCATGAAGCGCATGCGCGAACACGACATCGACATGTTGACCCTCGGCCAGTACCTGCAACCGTCGCGCAGCCACTTGCCGGTGCAGCGTTTTGTGCACCCGGACATCTTCGCCTGGTTCGCCGAGGAAGGTTACAAGATGGGCTTCAAGAACGTCGCGTCCGGCCCGCTGGTACGTTCCTCGTACCATGCCGACGAGCAGGCCAAGCTGGTCAAGGCGAGCCTGGTGTCCTGATATAGATTTATGTAACACCCCCAGCTCTAAAGTGGGAGTAGGTTGTGTGGGAGGCGGCTTGCTCCCGATGGCGGTTTATCAGTATCAGACGTGCTGACTGACACACTGCCATCGGGAGCAAGCCTCCTCCCACATTTCGTTCTGCGCTACACACGGAGATCCATGGATGAACACTGCCGTACCCGCACTGCGCTCTGAAGGTACCATCGGCCTGATCGCTCCAGCCGGCCCCGCCGCACTCGATGTTGAAAAAGCCGTGCAATGGATGCGCGCCCGTGGCTACCAATTACAGATCTTCCCCGGCGTGTACGAACGCGACGGCTACCTCGCCGGCAGCGATGAGGTGCGCCTGCGTGACTTGCACGCTGCCTTCGCCGACCCCGAAATAGATGCCATCTTCTGCCTGCGCGGCGGCTACGGCACACCGCGCTTGCTCGATCGCGTGGATTTCGACCTGCTGCGGGCCAACCCCAAGCCGTTCGTGGGTTATAGCGACATCACCGCGCTGCACCTGGCGATCAACCGTTACGCGGGTTTCGTGACCTTTCACGGGCCGATGCTGAATGCCGACTTGCTCGGCGACAAGCAGCAACCGACTGAATCGTCGCTGTTCAACATGCTGCGCGGCCAATTGGGCGCAGGCAGTGTGCTGACGCACCCGGTGGCCTACCCGCTGACCACCCTTGAGCCTGGCATCGCCTGTGGGCGCTTGCTCGGCGGTAACCTGTCGATGATCGCAGCGTTGATGGGCACCGCGTATGCGCTCGATGCACAAGGCATTATTCTGCTGATTGAAGACGTCAACGAGCCGCTCTACCGCATCGACCGCTTGCTCACCCATTTGCGCCTGGCGGGCAAGCTGGCGCAGATTGCCGGTGTGCTGGTGGGGGATGTATCGGGCGTGGATAACGCTGCATTGGCGCGGCTGCTGAAGCAGACCTTCGAACCGTTGCGTATTCCGGTGCTGGCTGGCTGGCGCAGCGGGCACTGTGACCCGAACCTGACCCTGCCGATGGGCGCGCTGGTGCGGCTGGATGCGGGGCAGCAATGCGTGGTGCTGGAGCAGGATGTGGTGTTTAAAGCCTGAAAAGCCGCCATCGCGAGCAAGCCCGCTCCCACAGTGGGGATGCATTTCCCTGTGGGGGCGGGCTTGCTCGCGATGGCGGTAGTGGCGCTACGCCGATCTATTGGCTTTGCAGCGACTCAAGCAGCTTCACTGTCGGGTAACCGTCGGCTGGCCAGCCCAGCGCCTGTTGCGCTGCGCGAATGGCCTTGCGCGTGTTGGCGCCAATAATGCCGTCCGGGTTGCCGGCGTCATAACCCTTGGCGCTGAGCGCCGTCTGCAAATCGATGCGTTGCGAGCGACTCAGCGGCAGCTCGTCTTTTGGCCAAGCGCCACGAATGATGCCGCCGCCGCCGAAGCGTTCCGACAGCAAGCCAACCGCCAGCGCGTAGGACGACGAGTTGTTGTACTTGAGGATCGCGCGGAAGTTATCCAGCACCAGGAACGCCGGGCCACGGTAGCCTGCGGGCAGCAGCAGGGCGGCGGACAGTTGGTCGACATTCGCCGGCAGGCTGGCGCCAGGCGGTAGCTGAATGCCGAGTCTCAGCCATTCAGCCACGGTTTTGCGCATGCCGCCGTCGGCCAGCGCGAAGTCGAAGTTCGCCGGCAGTTGTTGCACCTCAAAGCCCCACGGCTGGCCTTTCTGCCAGCCGGAGCTTTGCAGGTAGTGCGCGGTAGAGGCGAG
The DNA here is from genome assembly GCF_002723595.1 of Pseudomonas sp. ICMP 460. Taxonomy (NCBI): domain Bacteria; kingdom Pseudomonadati; phylum Pseudomonadota; class Gammaproteobacteria; order Pseudomonadales; family Pseudomonadaceae; genus Pseudomonas; species Pseudomonas sp. ICMP 460. The sequence goes on along the minus strand of NZ_LKBR01000002.1, from coordinate 85,570 downwards.
GGCGTCGGCCGGGCTGTTCCAGATATCGCGGCGACCGTCGCCATCGAAGTCCACTGCATGGGTGTTGTAGGTCGTCGGGATGAACTGGGTCTGGCCCATCGCACCGGCCCAGGAGCCTTTCATCTGGTCGGCCTGAATATCGCCATGCTGGATGATCTGCAGCGCCGCCAGCAATTGCGCTTGGGCAAACGCTGGGCGACGGCCTTCATACGCGAGCGTCGCGAGGGAGCGGATCACCGAGTTATTGCCCTGGAACTGGCCGAAGTTGCTTTCCATGCCCCACACCGACACCAGCGCTTGGCGGTCGACGCCATAGCGTTGCTCGATACTTTGCAGGGTATCGGCGTATTTGATCAGCAAGGCTTGGCCGTTGCGCACGCGTACCGGTGACAGCGCACCATCGAGGTATTCCCACACCGGGCGCGAAAACTCCGGTTGGCTGCGGTCGGCGCGGATCACTGCCATGTCGGGCGTGACGTTGGCGAAGGCGTTATCAAACACGGCGGGTGTGATCCCGGCCTTCAGGGCGTCCACACGAAAACCAGCCTGCCATTCGGCAAAGGTCTGGGTCGGTTGGATATCAAGATTGTCCACCGCCAAAGGGGCAACCACGGCAGGCGCGACGGCCGGTGCGGTCTGCAGTTTCGGCAATGGTTGAGCGTCTGCGGCGGTGGGTTTTTCGGCGCAGGCGACAAGCAAAATGAGGCTGGAGGCAGCGATCAATTGGCGAAGGTGCCAACGACGAGAAAGACTAGAGGGCATGCACAGGTCCAGGGATTACAAATCAGATGCTGACCTTATCATGCCGGAGGGGCACTTGCCTTCAAGCAGCCAGAAAGTAAGAAGCCTCCCAGCTATTAGACTGGAAGGCTTCGCGGCGGTAGCTGCCTTTGCCCTTGCCGGCGCGTTCCTGACGGCTGCGGAACAGTGGCTGGGCGATGATTGATTTGGCCTTGTTGGGGCCATGCTGGGATGGCTTTTTGCTCATGGTCAGTACTCTCTAGAGGTGGGGTGAAGCGGTGCAAATCATCTGCCGAAGTTGCGCGGCTGTAAAGCCCGGCACGTTTCAGGAAATGTAAATGTGATTGAAATGTAGGAGGGGGCTTGCTCCCGATGGCGGTCTATCAGTGATGGCTGTAATGGCTGACTCGCCGCCATCGGGAGCAAGCCCCTCCCACAGGGGATAGGAGGTTATTCGGCGGGTAATGTAAGGCGCTGGCCAGACATCAATAGTGACAAACGGCTGAGGCTCATCCATGGCGAGCCCGCCGCCTGGCCTTTGATTTGCGCGTCAATGCGCTGGGCTTCGAGCAACAGTTGCGCCCAGCGTTGCGCCGAGTACCGTTGCAGGGCTTTGCTCATCAGCGGTTTGCGCTTGTCCCACACTGGCGGCCTGGCTTGGCTGAAGGCTTTGTCCAGCGGGATGCCCTGGCTGTATTGCAGGGCAATATTAGCCAGCACGCGCAGCTCCCGCGCCAGCGCCCAAAGAATTACCGGCGGCTCGACGCCTTCGCCGCGCAGCCCTTCGAGCATGCGCAGGGCGTGGGCGGGTTCACCGTTGAGAATCGCATCGACCAGCCCGAACACATCAAAACGCGCGCTATCGGCCACTGCGCCTTGCACGGTTTCGACGGTAATCTGCCCGTCTTCGGCCATCAGCTTGAGCTTTTCGATCTCTTGGGCGGCGGCCAGCAGGTTGCCTTCGACCCGCGCGGCGATCAGCTCGACAGCGTCTTGTGTCGCCGACAGCCCCGATTGGGACAGGCGCTGACGAATCCACTGCGGCAACTGGTTGCTGTCCACTGGCCAGATCTGGATGAACTGGGTCTGTGGGCCTTCCACCAACGCCTTGCCCCATTTGGTCTTCTGCGCGCTGCCGTCAAGCTTGGGCAGGCTGATCAGCAACACCGTGTCTTCAAATGGGCGCGAGCAGTATTCCATTAACGCGGCCGCGCCTTTGTCACCCGGCTTGCCCGAGGGCAGGCGCAATTCCAGCAGGCGTTTTTCGGCAAACAGCGACATGCTCGCGCCGGCCTGCAGCAACGTACCCCAGTCGAAACTGGCGTCGGCGCTGAACACCTGGCGTTCATCGAAGCCTTGTTGGCGCGCGGCTGTGCGAATGGCGTCTGCCGCTTCCTGGCACAGCAACGGGTCATCACCGCTGACGATATAGACAGGCGCGAGGCCACCTTGCAGGTGTTTGGCGAGTTGGGCGGGAGCGAGTTTCATAGGCGGGTCGAACGGGGCGCCTGGGCGCCCCGCTTGGCTTACTCTACCGGGACTTCAGCAGGCGATTGTTTCGGCGTGTTGTCTTCATACTCTTGCGCCGCTTTCAGGGCGTCGGCGTCAGCCTTGGCCTTGTTGTCGGCAGTACGTTGCAGCACTTCAAGCTGTTGTGGAGTCAGCAACTGCAGGCGCAGCATCAGGCGCTGGATCAGCTCACGACGCATTTCCTTGCGAACCTGGGTGATTTCCGAGTCCGAACCCACCAGGTTGTTACCGTCGTGGCTCACGACCTTTTGCACCTGAATCTTGTCACCCATCAACGGCAGGTGGTCGCGGCCCTGAACTTCGAAGTTGAGTTCGGAGGTCAGTTCGATGTCGGACGCACGGCCAGCGCTTGCGTAGCTGAGGTTACGCTGGGTGTCTTTCTCGTCGACCAGGTTCAGTTTGTAGAGCGCGCCGGTGTACACGCGCACGCCGCTGTTTTCCAGGGTCTGGCGCAGCTGAGTCACGGTTTCGCCGTAGGCGTTGCGGGCGCTGACGTCCAGTTCCTTGATGCTCAGTTCATTGGTGCCGGTGCCGCGCAGTTGAAAGCCGCAAGCACTCAGCAGCACAGCAAGGCCCATCACCAGCAAATTGCGTTTGATCATTTTGTTGCTCCCCTTGAAACCATGTGGGCCTTATCGAGGCCCTGGAGGTTTTGTTCGGCGCAGGGCTCAAGCCCTGCGCCCGATCCGATTAGCTAGCGACTATATTCACCAGTTTGCCGGGCACCACGATCACTTTGCGGATCGTCAGGCCTTCGGTAAAGCGCAGCACGTTTTCGTTGACGCGTGCCGCCGCTTCGACGTCTTCACGGCTGGCGCTGGCGGGCATGTCGATCTGGCCGCGCAGTTTGCCGTTGACCTGAATCACCAGTTGCAGCGTGTCCTGTACCAGGGCGCTGTCATCCTGCACCGGCCACTTGGCATCAATGACCGCTTCGCTGTGGCCCAAACGGCTCCACAGTTCGTGGCTGATGTGCGGCGTGATCGGCGCCAGCAGCAAGGTGACTGTTTCCAGGCCTTCCTGCACCAGCGCGCGGTCTTGTTCGGTGGTTTGCGGGGCTTTTTCGAGTACGTTCATCAGCGTCATCACTTGCGCGATGGCGGTGTTGAATTTGTGATTTTGCCCTACGTCCTGGCTGGCCTGCCGGATGGCCAGGTGGGTGCTGCGGCGAATGACTTTCTGCTCGTCGGTCAGGCCGGCCACGTCGAGTTTGCCCGGCAGGCCCTGGCTGACATGCGCGTGCGCCAGGCGCCAGACGCGCTTGAGGAAGCGGTGCGAACCTTCGACGCCAGAGTCGGACCATTCGGCGCTCATGTCAGGCGGCGAGGCGAACATCATGAACAGGCGGCAGGTGTCGGCGCCGAACTGATCGATCATCGACTGAGGGTCGACGCCGTTGTTCTTCGACTTGGCCATCTTCTCGGTGCCACCGATTTCCACCGGCAGGCCGTCGGCAATCAGCTTGGCGCTGATCACTTTGGCTTTGCTGTCACGCTCAAGTTCTACGTCGGCGGGGTTGAACCAGGTGTAGGCGCCATTGGCTTCGCGACGGTAGTACGTGTCGGCGATGACCATGCCTTGCGTCAGCAGGTTCTTGAACGGCTCATCGGAGCTTACCAGGCCTTCGTCGCGCATCAGCTTGTGGAAGAAGCGCGCGTACAGCAGGTGCAGAATGGCGTGTTCGATGCCACCGATGTACTGGTCCACCGGCAACCAATGGTCGGCAGCGGATTTTTCCACCAGGCCGCCTTCATAGTGCGGCGAGGCATAACGAGCGTAGTACCACGAGGACTCGACGAAGGTGTCCATGGTGTCGGTTTCGCGCTTGGCAGGCTGGCCGCATTTCGGGCAGGCGCATTCGTAGAACTCGGGCATGCGCGCCAGCGGCGAACCGGCGCCGTCCGGCACCACGTCTTCCGGCAATATGACCGGCAACTGGTCTTCCGGCACCGGCACGTCACCGCAGCTTTCGCAGTGGATGATCGGGATCGGGCAACCCCAGTAGCGCTGGCGGCTGATGCCCCAGTCGCGCAGGCGGAACTGGGTGCGCGAGGCACCGAGGTTTTTCTTGATCAGTGCAACTTCAATCGCGTCAAAGGCGCCGGCGAAGTCGAGGCCGTCGAATTCGCCGGAGTTGATCAGTTCGCCGTGCTCGCCGTAGGCGTCTTGCCACGGGGCCGGGTTGGTGTCACCCGCGCTGGTACGCACCACGGACTTGATCGGCAGGCTGTATTTGATGGCGAATTCAAAATCGCGCTCGTCGTGCGCCGGCACCGCCATGACCGCGCCGTCGCCGTAGTGCATCAGCACATAGTTGGCGACCCATACCGGGAGCTTTTCGCCCGTCAGCGGGTGCTCGACGAACAGCCCGGTCGGCAGGCCTTTTTTCTCTTGGGTGGCGACGTCGGCTTCGGCCACGCTGCCGCCTTTGCATTCGGCGATAAACGCCTGCAGTTCAGGGTTGTTGTGTGCGGCCTGGGTGGCCAGCGGGTGTTCGGCGGCCACGGCGACGTAGGTGGCGCCCATCAGGGTGTCCGGCCGCGTGGTGAAAACTTTGAGTGCGCCCGCTGCGCCGATGGAGTCGAGGTTGTACGGGAACTGCACTTCCATGCCCTTGGATTTGCCGATCCAGTTGCGCTGCATGGTCTTGACCTGTTCAGGCCAGCCCGGCAAATCGTCGAGGCTCGACAACAGTTCATCCGCGTAGGCGGTGATCTTGAAGTAGTACATCGGGATTTCGCGCTTTTCGATCAGCGCGCCGGAGCGCCAGCCGCGACCGTCAATGACCTGCTCGTTGGCCAGTACGGTCTGGTCGACCGGGTCCCAGTTCACGGTGCCGCTTTTTTTGTAGATCACACCTTTTTCGAACAGGCGAGTGAACAGCCATTGTTCCCAACGGTAGTAATCAGGCTTGCAGGTGGTCACCTCGCGTGACCAGTCCACCGCCAGGCCCAGGCTGCGCAGCTGGGTCTTCATGTAGGCGATGTTTTCGTAGGTCCACTTGGCGGGGGCCACGTTGTTTTTCATCGCGGCGTTTTCTGCCGGCATGCCAAAGGCGTCCCAACCCATGGGTTGCAGGACATTTTTGCCGAGCATGCGCTGGTAGCGGGAGATCACGTCGCCGATGGTGTAGTTACGCACATGCCCCATGTGTAGCTTGCCGCTGGGGTAAGGGAACATCGACAGGCAATAGAAAGTCTCCTTGCCTGGCTGTTCACTGACTTCAAAGGACTTCTGCTCGTCCCAGAACGACTGGGCGGCGTTTTCTATTTCACGGGGCTGATAGTGTTCGTGCATGGCTACTTTTGAACTGAATGGGGTGGCCTAATCCTCTTCGGTGCAACGTTCAGGTTGATCGACACCAAAAAGCGGCGCGTCCGTGCCCAAACCCTGCGGGAAGTGGAGTTACAGGAAGCGCCGTAGCATACATGACCCCACTCTATCGAGGGAAACCCTGATTGCTCGGCAAGGGCCGTCTGTCGCGGCGCCACGCACGCGCGGCAACCGGGACTACGCTGTTTATTGGGGAGCAAGTCTTATCTTCAATGAGGTGAGGGATGGCTGAATCGCAGCGAACTTTAACGAAACCGCAGCTATATGAAGGATTGATCGAGCGTTTGGGTCGGGCACTGGATGCCGCAACAACCGCAGGCCGATTGCGTGATGAACGGCCTCTGGAGTTGGAGTTGCGTGGCTTGAGCAAGGCAGAGCTTGAACTGATCAAGGTCTACCTTGAGTTGAATCACCACCGCGCCGCGCTTGCGCAGGCTTCCCCGCCCGCCACAGAGCCCTCGCGTTCAGCCAAGGTGATCTGGCTGAAGGACGTGTGTGCGGGCCGCAGCCCTGAAAAGCTGCGAGCCGTACGGTGCAAGTAAAACGCAGGGTTATGCCTTAACTTTCTTGATTGAAATGTGCGCGTAAAGATTGTCGTAAAACCACGTTGCATCTAGGCTTCGGGCATCTTTGGAGATGCCCGATGCCTTTTCGTTATTTCATTAAACAACTGCTTTTGCCGCCCGGTATTTTTTTGCTGTTACTCGCGCTTGCCTGGTGCTTTCGTAAAAGTCGCCCACGCTTGGCCGGGGTGTGTTTTGCCGCCGGGTTGGGCGGGATGTGGCTGATCAGCCTGCCGGTGATGGTGCAATGGGCGGCGCATGCCCTTGAGACCGAACCGCCGCTGGCCCGTGAAGACTGGGCGACGCTGGCGCAGCGCGCCGATGCGATTGTGGTGTTGGGTTCGGGGCGTGAGCGCGGTGACCCCGCGTGGGGCACAGACCAGCCCACGGGCATCGGGCTGGAGCGCCAGCGCTATGCCGCGCGACTGGCCAAGGCGTCCGGGTTGCCGTTATTGACCAGCGGCGGCCTGCATTACGGCACGCCGCCGAGTGAGGCCGAACTGATGGCCGTGTCGCTGCAGGATGATTTTGGCGTCAGCGTGCGCTGGAAAGAAGAGCGCAGCCGTACCACGTGGGAAAACGCACAGATGAGCGCCGAAATTCTATTGCCGCAAGGCATCAAACGGGTGGTGGTGGTGACTCAGGCCTGGCATATGCCGCGCGCGGTGTGGAGCTTTGAGAAGGCCGGCTTCACGGTGGTGCCCGGCCCGGTAGGCTTTTTGGGTGTGGACAATGCCCGGCCACTGGGCGGCTGGATGCCGGAGTTCGTGTCGGTGTGGCGCAGCGGGCAGTTGATCAATGAAGCGGTGGGGCAGGTGGGGTATCGGTTGTTTTACCGATAACAGCGTAAATCAACAGGTGGGAGGGGAGCACTCCCACCGTGTTTTGGGTGTGTCTGTTAAACGGTTTTCGACATTCGAGCCGCCAGCAATGCCCAACCGAACAGCGCCAGGCACACGATGATCAGCGGCCACGAGCGCCATTGCAGGTACGGCGTGAGGTTGTGCATCGGCACCACTTCGCCGTACAGAATGCCGCGTTCGAACTGTGGGATCTGCTCGGTAATCTGCCCAAACGGGTTGATCAGGCCGGTCACGCCGTTGTTGGTGGCGCGGATCATCCAGCGGCCAGCTTCCAGCGCGCGCATCTGCGCCATTTGCAGGTGTTGCAGCGGGCCGATCGAGCGGCCAAACCACGTGTCGTTGCTGATGGTCAGCAACAGATCGCTTTGGGCCGAGAGGCCTGCAGCGAATTCCGGGTACACCACTTCATAGCAAATGAACGGCGCAATCTGATAACCCTTGGCCTGCAACATCGGCTGGTCCGCAGGGCCGCGGGCGAAGTCCGACATCGGCAGGTCGAAGAAGGCGATCAGCCCGCGCAGCATGTCTTGCAGCGGCACGTATTCGCCAAAGGGCACCAGCTTTTGCTTCAAGTAAGTGCCTTCGCCTTCGCCGAGCACGGTGATGCCGTTGAAGAAGCGCTTTTCATGGCGCACTTCCTGGCGGATCGGCACGCCGGTGATCAGCGCGGTGTTCCGGTCGGCGGCGAACTTGCCCATCATGGCCAGGTAGCCTTCGACGGAGTCCTTGAGCACCGGCACCGCCGTTTCCGGCCACACCAGCAGGTCGACGCGTTTGGAACTCAAGCTCATGTCGCGGTACAGCGCCAACTGCGCATTCAGCTGTTCGGGGTCCCACTTCATGCTTTGTTCGACGTTGCCCTGAATCGCCGCCACGCTCAGCGGTGCGCCGGAGGGCGTGGTCCAGGCGTGATGCTTAAGCGCGAGGCCGATGGCCCATGGCGCAACCAACAGCACCAGACCCGCGCCGATAAAGCTGTTGCGCTTGCTTGCCAGCAGGCGCGGCAGGTTGCACAGCACGGCGGCGGTCAGCGCCAAGGCGAACGAGATCAGCCACATCCCGCCCAGCGGCGCGAGGCCGGTGAGTGGGCCGTCGAGTTGGCTGTAACCGGAATAGAGCCAGGGAAAACCCGTCAGGAACCAGCCGCGAAACGCTTCCTGGCCCACCCACAACGCAGCAAAGGTCAGCGCGTCGGCCAATGGCGCTTCATTGCGGCGCAGCCAGCGCGCCCACAACCAAGCGGGCAGGGCGAAGAACCAGGCAATCGCGGCAGTAAACAGCAACATCAAAAAGCCAGCCAGCAACACCGAAGCGCCGCCAAAATGGTGAATGCTGTAGTAGATCCAGCTGGTGCCGGCGCCAAACAGGCCGAAGCCAAAACACCAGCCACGGCCCAGCGCCTGACGTGGCGTCAGCTCGCGCAGGCCGATATAGAACAACCCGACTGCGACCAACGCAAACGGCCACAGGTCGAACGGCGCCAGCGCCAGTGTTGTCATGGCGCCAGCCACCACGGCCAGCAAATTACCGGGCCAGCCGGGTGCGATCAAACGGCGCATGTCAGTCCTTAGCGGGCAATAGGTGTGAGGCGAATCAAGTGAATCCGGCGGCTGTCGGCATTCAGGATGCGGAACCGATAAGCGCCGATCTCGGTGGTTTCGTTACGCTTGGGCAGGTGCCCGAACGCACTCATCACCAGGCCACCGACGGTGTCGAACTCGTCGTCGGAGAATTCGCTGTCGAAAAACTCGTTGAAGTTCTCGATCGGCGTCAGCGCCTTGACCAGGAAGTCACCGCTGGGCAGCGGCTTGATATAGCTGTCTTCTTCTACGTCGTGCTCGTCTTCGATGTCGCCGACGATTTGTTCCAGCACGTCTTCGATGGTCACAAGCCCTGCCACGCCGCCGTATTCGTCGATCACGATGGCCATGTGATTGTGGTTGGCGCGGAACTCGCGCAGCAACACATTCAGGCGCTTGGATTCAGGCACGAAGGTGGCCGGGCGCAGCAGGTCCTTGATGTTGAAGGAGTCGCCGTTCTCTTTGAGGATCAACGGCAACAGGTCCTTGGCCAGCAGGACGCCCATGACGTCGTCATGGCTTTCACCGATCACCGGGTAGCGCGAGTGCGCCGAGTCGATCACGGCCGGGAGGAATTCCCGTGGGGTCTGGGTCGCCTTGATGCTGATCATCTGCGAACGCGGAACCATGATGTCCCGAACTTGCAGGTCAGCCACCTGGATGGCGCCTTCGACGATGGCCAGCGCTTCGCTGTCCAGCAACTTGTTCTGATGGGCCTCGCGCAGCAGCTCCAGCAGCTCCTGGCGGTTTTTCGGCTCGTGGGCAAAAGCCTGGGTCAGTTTACCCAGCCACGACTTCTGCCCGTTGCTCGATCGGTCTTCGCTCATAGCGATTACTCTAAATCCTTTGTTGTGTCAGTTAGGGGGTGTATCGGTTTCGTCGTCGGCATAGGGGTCGCGATGCCCCAGTTCTGCAAGCAACGTTTGTTCCAGTGTTTCCATTTCCACGGCTTCGTCATCGTCTATATGGTCGTAGCCCAAGAGATGCAAGCAACCGTGGATGACTAGATGTGCCCAATGCGCCTCAAGTTCCTTGCCTTGTTCCCTGGCCTCGCGTTCCACCACTTCAACACAGATGACCAGATCGCCCAGCAGCGGAATATCCAGTAACTCATCCGGTACGTCGGCGGGGAAGGACAGCACGTTGGTCGCGTAGTCCTTTTGGCGCCAGGTGTGATTCAGCTCACGGCCTTCGGGCTCGTCGACCAGACGAATGGTCAATTCCGAGTCGGCGCTGCGCTGGCGCAAAGCCAGCGTGCACCACTCACGGAACTGCGCTTCGCTGGGGGCGGGCGCTTCGGTGGCCAACTGCAGGTCAAGCTCAAGCATCGCGGCGAACGTCCTTGGCCGGGGCGTCATCACGGTGATCAAAGCGCTCGTAGGCTTCGACGATGCGCTGAACCAGTGGGTGGCGCACTACGTCCTTGGGCATAAAATGCGTAAAGCTGATGCCCGGCACGTCCTTGAGCACCTCAATCACCTGCGCCAGCCCCGACTTCGTGCCCTTGGGCAGGTCAACCTGGGTGACGTCGCCAGTGATCACGGCGGTGGAGCCGAAACCGATACGCGTCAGGAACATCTTCATCTGTTCGACGGTGGTGTTCTGGCTTTCGTCGAGGATGATGAAGCTGTTGTTCAGCGTACGGCCACGCATGTAGGCCAGCGGGGCGATCTCGATCACCTGGCGCTCGATGAGCTTGGCCACGTATTCAAAGCCGAGCATCTCGTACAGCGCGTCGTAGAGCGGGCGCAGGTACGGGTCGATCTTCTGGGCCAGGTCGCCGGGCAGGAAGCCGAGTTTTTCACCCGCTTCAACCGCCGGGCGCACCAGCAGGATGCGGCGCACTTGCTCGCGCTCCAGGGCATCAACCGCGCAAGCCACCGCCAGGTAGGTCTTGCCTGTACCGGCGGGACCGATGCCGAAGTTGATGTCGTTATTGAGGATTTCTTTAACGTAGCGCTGCTGATTCAAGCCGCGTGGGCGGATCATGCCTTTTTTGGTGCGCAAGGCCACGCTGGCTTCGGCGACCGGGTTGTTGGCCAAGTCTTCCACGGCAGATTCCTGCAGGTACAAGTGCACGGACTCCGGCGACAGCTCACTGCCCTTGGTTTCGCGGTAGAGGCGGCGCAGCAGGTTTTCTGCCGACGTGGTTTGCTCGGGTTCACCAATAAGCTCGAACTGATTGCCGCGGTTGCGGATCTCGATGCTCAGGCGTTGTTCGATCAGGCGCAGGTGCTCGTCGAACTGTCCGCACAGGTTGGCGAAACGGCGAGCCTCAAAGGGCTCGAGGATAAAACGATGGGGTTCTGTAGGTGCGTTCAAGGTCGCTTTTAGCCGCCCTTTGGCTGTTGAGGTGAAACAGAGGATAACGCCAGTGGCGCGGGTACGAAAGCACTTATCTAGCCCAAGTGCAGCGCGGTTCCCATGTGGGAGCGGTGTGGGAGCGGGCTTGCTCGCGATGGCGGTGTGTCAGCCAATACAGGTAACAACTGATCCACCGCCTTCGCGAGCAAGCCCGCTCCCACATTTTGATCTCAATCAGTCACAAATAAGGGTGGGTTACTGCACCAATGACCCACGCAACGAGTGCGGTTGGGCCGCATCAATATGCACGTCGGCGAACTGGCCAATCAGGGTGGGGGTGTCGCAACGGAAGTTGACGATGCGGTTGTTCTCGGTACGGCCTTGCAACTCGCCCGGGTCTTTTTTCGAGTAGTCGGTGACGAGAATGCGCTGGATCGAACCGACCATTTGTCGGCTAATTTCGAAGCCTTGCTGGTTCAGGCGATGTTGCAGCGCGTTCAAACGTTCTTTTTTCAGCGCTTCCGGGGTTTCATCCGCCAGGTCGGCGGCCGGGGTGCCGGGGCGCTGGCTGTAGACGAACGAGTAGGAAAAGTCGAAACCGACGTCTTCGATCAGCTTCATGGTCTGCTCGAAATCTTTCTCGGTCTCGCCGGGGAAGCCGACGATAAAGTCCGAACTGATGCAAATACCCGGCACCGCTGCGCGCAATTTGCGCAGTTTGGATTTGTATTCCAGCGCGGTGTGGTTGCGTTTCATGGCTGACAGAATCCGGTCCGAGCCCGATTGCACCGGCAAATGCAGGTGTTTGACCAGCTCCGGCACCTCGGCGTGCGCCTGAATCAGGCTGTCGGAGAACTCCAGCGGGTGCGAAGTGGTGTAGCGAATGCGCTCGATGCCATCCACCGCCGCCACTACGCGGATCAGCTCCGCCAGGTCGGCCAGGCGGCCGTCTTGGGCCTGGCCACGGTAGCCGTTGACGTTCTGGCCAAGCAGCGTCACTTCGCGCACGCCGTTTTCGGCCAAATGGATGATTTCCGCCAGCACGTCGTCAAACGGCCGGCTGACTTCTTCGCCGCGCGTGTAAGGCACTAAACAAAACGTGCAGTACTTGCTGCAGCCTTCCATCACCGACACGTAGGCACTTGGCCCGTCAATGCGCGGCTCCGGCAAATGGTCGAACTTTTCGATTTCCGGGAACGAGACGTCTACCTGCGGCAACTTGGTGAGGCGCGCGGCGTCGATCATTTCCGGCAAGCGGTGCAGGGTTTGCGGGCCAAACACCACGTCGACATAGGGTGCGCGGTCGCGGATCGCGGCGCCTTCCTGGCTGGCCACGCAGCCGCCGACGGCGATCACCATGTCCGGGTTCGCCAGTTTCAATTCGCGCCAGCGGCCTAGCTGCGAATACACACGGTCCTGCGCCCGCTCACGAATCGAGCAGGTATTGAGCAGGATGACGTCGGCATCTTCGGCGCGGGCGGTGACTTCCAGGGCCTGGTGGGCGCCCAGCAGGTCGACCATGCGCGAGCTGTCGTACTCGTTCATCTGGCAACCGTGGGTTTCGATGTAAAGCTTCTTGGCCATGGGAATCATCAACTGGTGGTAAAGAACCGCGCATTATAGGCGGCATGCCCATTGGTTCCTAGCGCTGTGCATCGGGTGCCATGCTATAGTTCGCGCCCTCTTTTATATCCCCGATGTGTTGTTCGCCCACCATGACCAAACGTGAAGCTCCAATCTATAAGGTGATTTTCCTTAACCAGGGCCAGGTGTTCGAAATGTACGCCAAGCAGATCTATCAAAGTGATCTGTGGGGCTTCCTGGAAGTGGAAGAGTTCGTCTTTGGCGAGCGCACCCAGTTGGTCGTCGACCCGGGCGAAGAAAAGCTCAAGGCGCAGTTCGAAGGCGTGGTGCGCAGCTTTGTGCCGATGCATTCGATCGTGCGCATCGATGAAGTCGAGCGCTTGGGCACACCGAAGATCAGCGAAGCGCGTGGCACCAGCAATGTCATGCCGTTTCCGATGCCGATGCCTGAGAAGTAGGGCTTTAGACCGGGTCGCGCCCTATCGCGAGCAAGCCCGCTCCCACAGTAGACCGAGTCCCATGCTGAAATGCAGTCAATTGTGGGAGCGGGCTTGCTCGCGAAGAGGCCCTTGAAAGCACTAAAAATCCAAGGCAGCGGTGAAAAGGGCGAACGCCCATCGGCACTCTGCAATTGCTGCAGGTAATTGCGCAAAATCTCCCACAGTAGACCGAGTTCCCATGCTGGAATGCAGTCAAATGTGGGAGCGGGCTTGCTCGCGAAGAGGCCCTTGAAAGCACTAAAAATCCAAGGCAGCGGTGAAAAGGGCGAACGACCATCGGCACTCTGCAATTGCTGCAGGTAATTGCGCAAAATCTCCCACAGTAGACCGAGTTCCCATGCCGGAATGCAGTCAAATGTGGGAGCGGGCTTGCTCGCGATAAGGCCTTCAAAGCCACTAAAAATCTAAGGCAACGGCGAAAAGGGCGAACGCCCATCGGCACTCTGCAATTGCTGCAGGTAATTGCGCAAAATTTCCCACAGTAGACCGAGTTCCCATGCCGGAATGCAGTCAAATGTGGGAGCGGGCTTGCTCGCGAAGAGGCCCTTGAAAGCACTAAAAATCTAAGGCAACGGCGAAAAGGGCGAACGCCCATCGGCACTCTGCAATTGCTGCAGGTAATTGCGCAAAATCTCCCACAGTAGACCGAGTTCCCATGCTGAAATGCAGTCAAATGTGGGAGCGGGCTTGCTCGCGATAAGGCCTTAAAGCCACTAAAAATCTAAGGCAGTGGCGAAAAGGGCGAACGCCCATCGGCACTCTGCAATTCCTGCAGGTAATTGCGGAAGATCTGCCCCAGCACCTGAGTCGCTACCTCCAGTTCATCGCGCTGCATGTGCTCGGCGACTTCGTCGGCGGTGTCCAGCGCGTCTTCGGCGCCGTTGACCGCGGCCATTTTCAGCACGATGTACGCCTGAACGTTATTGGCCGGCACGCCTTCGCCTTTGAAGAACATGTTGCCCAGCTGGAATTGCGCCTGAGCGTGGCCCTGCAACGACGCTTGTTCGAAGTAGCTCAAGGCTTTGTTGAGGTCACGGGCAGGGTTTTTGTCGTCGTGGTAGTACGCGCCCAACTCGTATTGCGCCTGCGCATCCCCGCCTTCGGCCTGCTTCTGGCACGCGCTCAGGGCTTCTGCCTGGCTGTCTGGCGGGGTATTGAGGGTGCAACGACCCATCGCTGGGATTAACAACGAGTTGCCGCCTGCTTGTGCATGTGCCAGCAGCGGCTGAAGGAGCAACAGGCAGCCCAGAACCAGGGTGCGGCCGGTGCGTTTCATGGGAATCGACTTACCTCTGACGGGGCGCGCGGACCCTCGGGGAGTCCAATAAGCGCGCATTATGAAATAAGCAGGCCCCTGCTTACAAAGTCTTTACTCGTTTTTCTGCTGCTTGGGCAAGTTATCTGCCGGATTGCAGGTGATTTCTCAAGAAACGCAGGAAATCACCGTCAGCAAAATAGCAAATTCTGACGCCGCCACGTGCAACGTCAGATTAAGTGCCCCTTACTTCAGGGCCGCGAAGGCGCGCTCGGCTGCATCCAGGGTCAGTTTCAGCTCTGCATCGCCATGCGCGATCGACGTGAAGCCGGCTTCGAAGGCGCTCGGTGCCAGGTAAACGCCGCCATCCAGCATCAAATGGAAGAAGCGTTTGAACAGGTCGGCATCGCTGCCCATCACGTCATCGAAGGTGACGATGGCGTCGGCGCCGCTGAAGTACAGGCCAAACATACCGCCGGCCTGGGTGGTGACAAACGGGATGCCGGCGGCATCGGCGCGTTGTTGCAGGCCGTCGAGCAGGCGGGTGGTGTAGTCGCTCAGTTCGGCATGGAAGCCCGGGCGGCTGATCAGGCGCAGGGTAGTCAGGCCGGCGGCCATGGCCAATGGGTTACCCGACAAGGTGCCCGCCTGGTACACCGGGCCGAGCGGCGCGATGTGTTGCATGATTTCGCGCTTGCCGCCGAAGCAGCCTACCGGCATGCCGCCGCCGATGATCTTGCCGAAAGTGCTCAGGTCTGGCGTGACGCCGTAGTAAGCCTGGGCGCCGCCGAGGGCGACACGGAAGCCGGTCATCACTTCGTCAAAAATCAGCACCACGCCGTGCTTGTCGCACTGCTCGCGCAGGCCTTCGAGAAAGCCCGGCGCCGGTGGCACGCAGTTCATGTTGCCGGCCACTGGCTCGACGATGATGCACGCGACTTCCTCGCCGACTTCGCTGAGCATCTGCTCAACCGCTGCGATGTCGTTGAACGGCAAGGTCAGCGTGTGTTTGGCGAACGCCGCCGGTACACCGGCCGAGCTTGGCACGCCTTGGGTCAGGGCGCCGGAGCCGGCTTTCACCAGCAGGCTGTCGGAGTGGCCGTGGTAGCAGCCTTCGAATTTGATGATGCTGTCGCGGCCGGTAAAACCACGTGCCAGGCGAATCGCGCTCATGGTGGCTTCGGTGCCGGAGCTGACCATGCGCACCATTTCCATCGACGGCACAATCGCGCACACCAGGTCGGCCATCTCGGTTTCCATGGCGGTCGGCGCGCCGTAGGACAAACCGTGTTGCAGTTGCTGGCGCACCGCATCCAGCACGTCCGGGTGGCTGTGGCCGAGGATCATCGGCCCCCAGGAGCCCACGTAATCCACATAACGCTTGTCATCTTCGTCGGTGACGTAAGCGCCTTCGGCATGCTTGAAGAACAACGGCGTGCCGCCCACGCTTTTGAACGCGCGCACGGGGGAGTTAACACCGCCGGGGATGTGTTTCTGGGCATCGGCAAACAAGGTTTCAGAACGGGACATGATCGGGCTCTCTAAACTGAATATTTAAGAAGATCGTTGAAGGCGCGGGCGCGGCGCGTGACTTCCTGGGTGCTGTCGGCACCGAACAGGCCGTGCACCACCGCGAGCAGGTCGGCGCCGTGGGCCACTAACGGTTCGGCGTTCTGCAGGGTGATGCCGCCGATCACGCAGACCGGCAACTGCACGCGCGCGCGGGCCTGGGCGAGCATTTCAACGGTGGCGGTGGGTGCGCCGGGCTTGGTAGAGGAATTGAAGAAGCGGCCGAAGGCGACGTAACTGGCGCCTTCTTTGGCGGCTTGCTCGGCGAGTTCGATCTGGCTGTGGCAGGTGGCGCCGATGATCGCTTTGGAGCCGAGCAACGCCCGCGCCGGGGTCAGCGGGCCGTCGGTCTGGCCCAGGTGTACGCCGACGCCAAGGCGTGCGGCCAATTCGGCGTCATCGTTGATGATCAATTGGGTCTTGTAGCGTGAGCACAGTTCTCGCAGCTTTTCGGCTTCACGCAGGCGGCGCGCTTCGTCGCAGCTTTTGTCGCGGTACTGCAACAGGGTCACGCCGCCGTCCAACGCCGCTTCGACGTAAGCGAGGAATTTGCCGGCCAATAATTGGCTGTCGGTAATGGCGTAAAGGCCACGTAGTTTCATCGGGCAAGTCCCTTGGTATTACGAGCAGAAATCCAGCGGCAGCCGACGCGGCACGAACTGGCCCTGGCCGAGCTGCTCCGCGTCACGCAAGGTGCGCCACGTGTAGTTAAGCGCCGATTGCACCGCGCTGACCAGGCCTTCGCCCTGCGCGAGCCGGCCAGCCAGCGCGCTGGCGAGCGTACAGCCTGAGCCGTGATAGCTGCCGGGCAGGCGCTGGCAAGTAAAGGTCTGGCGCGTGCCGTCGCGGCTATACAGACGGTTGTGCACTTCGTGTTCGTCGCCGTGGCCGCCGGTGATCAGCAGATGCTTGATAAACGGCAATAGTTTTTCGGCGCATTGGTCTGCGGTGCCTTCAGGCAGCTCGGCGAGGATGCGCGCTTCAGGCAGGTTCGGCGTGGCGATCAGCGACAACGGCAACAGCCGCTCGCGCATCGCGTAACCAACTTCGTCCTTGCCCAGGCTACCGCCGCCGCCAGCGCGCAGCACCGGGTCGCACACCACTGGCAGGTGCGGGTGCGCCTGCAGCAGCTCGACCACGGTGTCGACCATCGCGGTGGAACCTAGCATGCCGAGCTTGACCGCCGCCACTTCGGAATCGCTGAGCACGGCGTTGGCTTGCGCCAATACCCACTCGCGGTCGAGCACGCGGAAGTCGCTGACATTAACCGTGTTTTGCACGGTCAAGGCGGTGACGGCCGGCGCCGCGTGGCAGCCTTGGGCCAGCAGGGCTTCAATATCTGCCTGCAAGCCGGCGCCGCCACTGGGATCATGGCCGGAGAGACAGAGGACAACGGGGCGAGAACTGTAGATATTCATGGTGCGCGAGCTTACCACCAAACGCTTTTTGCGTGGCCGTGTGGCGAGGGTTGAATTTCATCCAGGCCTGCGTGCGAGCATAGCCATTTGCTAGCACTTGAAGAAGGCCTTAAAAACCCTGAAAGCCTTGAGCTAGAGCCTTTCAAAAAATCATTTCAATGGTGTCCAATGGCCTTTACGGGCTATGCTAAAGTGGATTTAAACAACTTACTGTATCGCCGGTATACGTCTACTCAAAAGGAAGAGGGGCTTTTGACATAACCGGACAGGCCACGCTGGGGCTCTATGCGCTATCTATTGATTTTACTATTGTGCGGGCTGCCGATGCTCGCCAGCGCCGTCGAGTTCAACCCAGGCACGCGAAGCCTGCCGTTGGGCCGTGCCATGCAAGTGCTCGAAGACCCGACCGACGCCCTCACCATCGCCGACGTCAGCTCACCCGCGTACGCCGCTCAATTCAAGCCCCATGACAAAGCCACCCTGAACGCCGGCTATTCGCGCTCGGTGTTCTGGCTCAAGGTCGACCTGCATTACACCGCCACTGACCCGCGTGCCCCGCGTACCTGGTTTCTGGAACTGGCTTACCCGCCGCTGAATCATCTGGACTTGTACCAGAACGATGGCACCGGCACTTACCGGCTAACCACCCGCACCGGCAGCACCTTGCCGTTTTCCAGCCGCGATGTGCGCCAGAGCAATTACCTGTTCAAGCTCAACTTTGTGCCCGACCAGCGCCAAACCGTCTACCTTCGGCTGCAAAGCCAAGGCTCTATCCAGGCGCCGCTGACGCTGTGGGCCGGCACCGCGTACCTGGAAGAACAACCGCTGCGCCTGTATGTGCTGGGCGCCATTTATGGCGTGCTGCTGGGGATGCTGGTCTACAACCTGTTCATCTACCTCAGCGTGCGCGACACCAGCTACCTCTATTACATCCTGTACATCGCCTCGTTCGGCCTTTACCAGTTGTCGGTGAACGGCGTGGCCGTGGAGCATTTGTGGCCGAACAACCCGTGGTGGGCGAATGCGGCAGTGCCGTTTTTGATCGGCTCGGCGGCGCTGTTCGGCAGCCTGTTCGCGCGCAGCTTCCTGCACACCGCGCAGCACAGCCGCTGGCTCAACCGAATATTGCTCGCGCTGGCGGCCTGTGGCGGGGTGGTGATGGTGTTGGCGCTGCTGACCAGCTACGCCGTGGCCTTGCGCCTGGCCACCGGCTTGGCGCTGGTGTTTACCGTGACCATTTTTATTGCCGCGATCAAGGCCTGGTATTGCGGCCAGCGCATGGCACGTTATTTCATCATCGCCTGGTCGGCGTTCCTGCTCGGCGGGCTGGTCAATACGATGATGGTGTTGGGCTATTTGCCGAACATGTTCCTCACCATGTACGCCAGTCAGATCGGCTCGGCGATTGAAGTGGCGCTGCTCTCGCTGGCGCTGGCGGATCGCATCAACGGCATGCGCGAGCAGCAAGCGCAGATCTTGTTGGACGCCAGCCAGAAGCTCGAAGTGCTCAACCTGCAATTGGCTCGCAGCAACCGGCTCAAGGATGAATTCCTTGCGACCTTGACCCACGAACTGCGCACCCCGATGAACGGTGTGATCGGCTCGTTGGAATTGATGCAAACCGTGCCGCTGGATGAAGACCTCGCGCAGTACCAGCAAACCGCCGCCGGTTCTGCGCGGGACATGATGCGCATGGTCAACGGCATTCTCACCCTGACCGAACTGCAAGCCGGCCGCCTGACGGCCCAGCCGCAAGTATTCAGCCTGCGCGGCGCACTCGACACGTTGCGCCAGCAATTCAGCGCCAGCGCCCACAGCAAGGGGCTGGAATTTTCCATCGACGTGGCGGATGAGTTGCCGGACCGCGTGATCGGCGATGCTGGCAAACTGATTCAGTGCCTCGACTGCCTCTTGGACAACGCCTGCAAATTTACCCACGAAGGCGCCGTGCGCTTGCGCGTGGTCGGTGTTGGGCAACGTGATGGCGAGTTGCGCCTGAGCTTTATTGTGACCGACACAGGCATTGGCTTCGCGTACATCGACGAGGCCACGCTGTATCAGCGCTTCTTCCAGGTCGACGGTTCGATGACCCGCGAATACGGCGGCTTGGGTATCGGCCTGGCGATTTGCAGGCAACTGATCGAGCTGTTGGGCGGGCGCCTGACGCATCATTCCGAGCCGCGCAAGGGCAGCCGTTTCCAGCTGGAAATGAACGTCAGCCCGGTGCCGGCCGAATCAAAGCCGCCGGCAGCGGTGCCGCACCCGCAGCGTGCGCCGCAAGCCTGCACGGTGCTGTTGGTCGACGATAACAGCGTCGGCCAGTTGGTGGTGCGCGGCATGTTGCTCAAGCTCGGTTACAGGGTGAAGACCGTGGACGGCGGCCCGGCCGCGTTGACGGCCTTGCAGGAGCAACACGTCGACGCGGTTTTGCTCGATGTGCCTGAAGGTGGTTTTTCGCTGTGTTGTCAGATTCGGGCGCTGCCGGGCTGCGGTGAGCTGCCGGTGATTGCCTTGAGTTCGTCACTGAACGCCTCCGAGCGTGAGCGCTGTCATGGCATCGGCATCACCGACCACTTGGCCAAACCGGTGCGTTTCGAAGCGCTACAAGCACTGATGGAGCGCCGCGTACTGTGCCTGCCAGAGGGTGAAAGCGCCGAGTATTCGGCGCGTCTGCCACTTTTTTAAGCGCGGTGACGGTGCTTAACTGGAACCGGGGCCTCATTCGACGTGGCCCTTTTCAGGAGGCCTGTCATGAACCTGCACCAGTTTGCTGAAACCCACGACGTCACCAATCAGCCGCCGTCGCTGGACGGCATTAACCTGTACCGCATCGACGTACCGCTGCAAGCGTGGGCGCGCCGCTTTGGCGCTGGCTGGGCCGAGGCGCGTATCGACGCGTATGGCGCATTGGCGGGCGGGCCGTTGATGCAGGCCGGGTTTCTGGCAAACCAGCACAAGCCGGTGTTCAACAGCCATGACCGGTATGGCCATCGCATCGACCTGGTGGAGTTTCACCCGGCGTACCACGAGCTGATGCGCACTGCGGTCGAACACGGCTTGCCGTCGCTGCCGTGGGCGCATCCGCAGCCCGGCGCGCACGTGGCCCGTGCCGCCATGACTTACCTGCACAGCCAGGCCGATGCCGGCACCGGCTGCCCGCTGACCATGACCTTTGCCTGTGTGCCGGCACTGCGCCTGCAACCAGACCTGGCACAGACCTGGCTGCCGAAAATTCTCGGCACCGAATACGACCCGCGCAACGTCGGCATCGCGCACAAGGCTGGCGCCACCATCGGCATGGCCATGACCGAGAAACAGGGCGGCACCGATGTGCGCGCCAACACCACCCGCGCCTATCCCGTCGGCGCGGGCGGCCCCGGCCAGGCGTATGAATTGGTGGGGCACAAGTGGTTTTGCTCGGCGCCCATGTGCGATGCGTTTCTCACCCTGGCGCAGACCGACAAAGGCCTGACGTGTTTCCTGCTGCCCCGGCAGCGCCCGGATGACACGCGCAACCAGTTCTACATCCAGCGCCTGAAAAACAAACTCGGTAACTGCTCCAACGCCTCCAGCGAAGTCGAGTTTCGTGGCGCCCTGGCCTGGATGATCGGCGAAGAGGGGCGTGGCGTACCGACCATTATCGAAATGGTCGCCATGACCCGCTTCGACTGCATGGTCGGCTCCAGCGCCCTGATGCGCCAGGCGCTGACCCAGGCCAGCCATCATTGCGCGCATCGCTCGGTCGGCGGGCGCATCCTCAGTCAGCAGCCGCTGATGCAAAACGTATTGGCCGACCTGGCGCTGGAAAGCGAGGCGGCGCTCGCCTTGAGCCTGCGCATGGGCCGCGCGCTGGACCACCTGGAGAGTGAGCAGGAAGCCAAATTCGCTCGGCTGGTCACGGCGGTGGGCAAGTATTGGATCTGCAAGCGCGCGCCGGCGATGATCAACGAAGCCGCCGAGTGCATGGGCGGCGCGGGGTATGTCGAAGACAGCATCCTGCCGCGGCTTTACCGTGAGGCACCGGTGAACTCCACGTGGGAAGGGTCCGGCAATGTGCAGTGCCTGGACGTGCTGCGGGCGCTGTCAAAAGAGCCGGGCGTGCTGGAGGCGTTATTTGTTGAACTGGGTGACGGGCATGGCGACAAGCAGTTGGCGCGGCACATCGAGCAACTCAAGTCGGCGTTCATGGACACTCAGGCTATCCAGTACCGCGCGCGGCAGTTGACCGAGGACATTGCCGTGGCGTTGCAGGCCAAGCTGTTGCTGGAGGCGGGTAACGCGGCGGTCAGCGACGGGTTTATCGCCAGCCGCTTGGGCGAGTCATCCGGCCGGGCCTACGGCACCTTGCCACGTGGAGTGGACGTGGAGGCAATCGTCGCCCGCTCCACACCCACCGCCTGACCCCACTTGATCAAAATGTGGGAGGGGGTAAGCCCCCTCCCACAATGGCCTTCTCACATTATTAAGTGCATTCCACTTCCGCTGTTTCAGTGAGGCCGCGATACAGGCAAGATAAAGGCCTGCACGTCAGAACACAGGATGCTTACCGTGACCGAAGCTTTTGTTGTCGTTCAAACCGCTGAAGAAGCCGTGGACCGGCTGGCGGCTCTGCATGAGCAGGCCACCGGCGCGCTCAATCAAGCCCTCAAGCAATACCTCAAGGACCGCGTCGAACCCGACGCCGCACAACGCGCGCTGTTTCGCTACCCGGAACTGCGCCTGACCTACCACTGCCACGGCGAAGTCCCACAGACCACACGCGCGTATGCCAAGGTTCAGTTGCCGGGAACCTACAGCGTCACCGTCACCCATCCTGCGGCATTCCGTAAGTACCTGCTGGAGCAACTGGTGCCATTGATGCACGACTTCACCGTGACGGTAGAAGTGGGCGTCAGCCAACAGAACATTCCATACCCGTACGTAGTGGAGCAAGGCGACGAACTCGCAGGCTCCGGCGTGACTGCCGCGACGCTGGCGCGGGTGTTCCCCAGCACTGATCTGTCGGCGGCCACCGATGGCATTGCCGACGGCCTGTATGACTGGGAAAACACCGACCCGCTGCCGCTCGCGCTGTTCGACGCCGCCCGTGTGGACTTTTCCCTGCGCCGCCTGGTGCACTACACCGGCAGCGACTGGCGCCATGTGCAGCCGTGGATTTTGCTGACCAACTACCACCGTTATGTCGACCAGTTCATCGTGCATGGCCTGGAGCAACTGCGCAGCGACCCGCGTTTTATTCGCATGGTGTTGCCGGGCAACGTGATCATCGACAAGAGCATGGACCACGGCGAAGCCTCGGCGATTGCCGCAGGCGTGGTGTGGCACCGTTATCAAATGCCGGCTTATCACCTGCAGGCCTCTGACGGCCACGGCGTGACCCTGGTGAACATTGGCGTCGGCCCGTCCAACGCGAAGAACATCACCGACCACTTGGCCGTGCTGCGCCCACATTGCTGGCTGATGATCGGCCACTGCGGCGGCTTGCGCCAATCGCAAACTATCGGCGACTACGTACTGGCCCACGCCTATATGCGCCGCGACGGGATTCTCGACCGCGTAGTGCCGCCGAACATCCCGATACCCGCGCTGGCCGAAGTGCAGATGGCCTTGCAACAGGCGGCTGCCAACGTGACCGGCGAAAAAGGCGAAGAGCTGAAAAAACGCCTGCGCACCGGTACGGTATTGACCTACGACGACCGTAACTGGGAACTGCGTTGGGCGCAGGAGCGGCCGCTGATCAACCTGTCCCGCGCGGTGGCGGTGGACATGGAAAGCGGCACCATCGCGGCGCAAGGCTACCGTTTGCGCGTGCCGTACGGCACCTTGTTGTGTGTGTCGGACAAACCGCTGCACAGCGAGATCAAGCTGCCGGGTTCGGCCAACGCGTTCTATGAGCGTGCGGTCAGCCAGCACTTGAAAATCGGCATCGAGGCGGTGGACCTGTTGCGCACCGAACTCAACTCGCTGCACTCGCGCAAACTGCGCAGCTTCGACGAACCGCCGTTCCGCTAAGCGGTTGGGATGGTCATTTAGCGGTCAGGCCACTAGCATTGTCGGTCCTGACCGTTAGATGTTCCTTTGCCATGTCCCGTCCCACCCGTCCCGATTCGCGCCGCCCTGGCGTGAAACCTGCGAATGCTGCACCGCGCCGTGTCGCCAAGGCGCCTCCGGCCGAGCCGAAATTGGTGCTGTTCAATAAACCGTTCGACGTGCTGACCCAGTTCAGCGACGAAGGCGGGCGCGCGACCCTCAAGGATTTCATCGACATGCCCGGTATCTACCCGGCAGGCCGCCTGGACCGCGACAGCGAAGGTTTGTTGCTGCTGACCAACGATGGCCAGTTGCAGGCGCGGATTGCCGACCCCAAGCACAAACTGGCGAAAACCTACTGGGTGCAAGTCGAAGGCGAACCCAGCGAAGCGCAGTTGCAACGCTTGCGTGACGGTGTAGAACTTAACGACGGCATGACTTTGCCTGCCGAAGCCCGACAGCTCGACGAGCCAGAGTTATGGCCGCGCAACCCACCGGTGCGGTTTCGCAAAAGCGTGCCGACGCACTGGCTGGAACTGGTGATTCGTGAAGGGCGAAACCGCCAGGTACGGCGTATGACGGCGGCGGTGGGCTTGCCGACCTTGCGCTTGGTGCGCGTGCGAATTGGCGACTGGTCCATCGATGGCCTGGATCAAGGCCAATGGAAGGAAGTGCCGGCGCGGCTATAGGGCGCCGGACTCGATCAGGCCGATCACCACGCTCTTGATCACGAACGCGGCCACGCCCAGCCCCAGCACAAAAAACAGGATGAACGAGCCAAAGCGCCCGGCCCTGGATTTTTTTGCCAGGTCCCACACGATAAAGCCCATGAAGATAATCAGGATGGAGACCAGAATGGTCATCATCCATTCTTCAAACACGGCGGGATCGGTGGCGTCCATGGGGTGTTTTTTCCGACAGGGCAGGCGGCAAGTATAAAGCAGCGTCACAGGCACACTATTGATCTGGATCGAAGTGCAATCCAAATGTGGGAGCTGGCTTGCCTGCGATAGCGGTGTGTCAGCTAAGAATATGCCGCTGATCCACCGCTATCGCAGGCAAGCCAGCTCCCACAAGGGATCGCCAGTGTGGTTGAGGTCAGGTGCGCAGGTGCGTCAGCGGTAATTCGGTGCTGTTAAGCACCTGGTTGAGCACAAAGCTTGAGCGCACGCTGGTCACGCCTTCAATGCGGGTGAGATGACCGAGCAGCAGTTTTTGATAGTGATCCATGTCCGGCACCACCACTTTCAACTGGTAGTCGGCGTCCATCCCGGTCACCAGGCTGCATTCCAGCACTTGGGGCAGGGTGCGGATGGCCGCTTCGAAGTTCTCGAAACGCTCGGGAGTGTGGCGGTCCATGCCGATCAGCACGTAGGCGGTGAGGCTCAGGCCGAGCATCTTGCGATCAAGCAAAGCGACTTGGCGCGCAATGTAGCCGTCGTCTTCCAACTGCTTGACCCGGCGCGAGCAGGGCGACGGCGACAAGCCGATGCGTTCGGCCAACTCCTGGTTGGAGATCCTCGCATCACGCTGCAATTCCGCCAAAATACTCAGGTCGTATCGGTCAAGCTTGCTCATTGGGTTGGCCTTTGTCGTAACTATTGCGGTGAATTATCCATGAAGGGTTAAAAATTGCGCAAGCACTGTTTATTAACGCAATCTTCGCAATCATCTGTCGGGCGCTCGCGGGTATCTTTATTAACAGAATCACCGCCTGGACAAACAGTCCACTGCAGCTCGCCCAATCAGGCCCGCTGCGGCCGCCGCCCAAGCAGGGTTGGCCGGCCTCCAGGCTGCACACTGTTCACAAGACGGCGTGAGGTGAGCCAACGTCAAAAGCGTTGAGCAAGGACGAAATTCTCAAGGGGTGGCCGACGGGTCGCCCCTTTTTCTTTGGCTTCAGAAAAACTCCTCGCGACTGATAACCTGTCAAAGAACCTGATCAGGCTTTTCCAGTCTCATACTCTGAGGCCGGACACGATGGGCCCTAATCCGCAGTGAGGAATAGCATGAAGCGCATCTGGCGTTTGGCAGGTGTAGGTGTGCTGATGGTCGCCATCAGCACGCAAGTGATGGCCGACGACCCGCGCTCCGAAGGCGGTGGTCAGCATGAAAGAGGGCCGCAAGGCCCGCGGCAAGATAACGAGCAGCCGCGCCCGCAGAATAACCAGCCGCGCCCGCAGAACAATCAAGCGCGCCCGGAAAACAATGCGCCGCGCCCGCAGAACGAGCATTTTGAGCGTGCCGAGCAACAGCAACACGGCGGCGGGCAGTGGCAAGGCCGCCCGCCAGGTGCCGAGCAGCCTCGGCCTGCGCCGCAACCGGCGAATAACCTGCCGATACAGGGCCGCCCAGACACGGTTCGGCAAACTCAGGAACCGCGCCAGGGTTATTATCAGGACATCCCGCGCCGTAATGACGGCAACCCACATTGGCAGGCCGGTAATGGCCCCGGCCCGCACCCGAACGACAACCGCTGGCCGGGCCGCCCTGATGGGCATGGCAATGGTTGGGGCGCAGGCCCGCAATATCGCCCTGGCTATACCGTCGACCGCTTCCCCGACCGCAATTACCGCGTGCCCTACCGTGGCCAGGATTACTTCTTCTCGGGCGGTTACTGGTATCGCCCGCAAGGCCCGCGGTATGTAGTGGTCACGCCGCCGTATGGGATTCGCGTGCAATACCTGCCGGACTACGCACGTGAAGTGTGGGTGGGCAGTTCGCTGTTCTTCCTCGCGGCCGGTTCCTACTACACCTACGAAAGCAGCTCCCAGCAGTACGTGGTGGTGCAGCCGCCGACGCAAGTGCCGGCGCCGCAACCCGCGCCGCAAGGCAATGGCTATAACGTGACAGCCTACCCTGCCAACGGCCAGTCACCGGCCCAAGTGCAGCAGGATGGCTATGACTGCTATCGCTGGGCGGTGCAGCAAAGCGGCTTCGATCCGCAGGCCGTGACCTATGCCCCGGACCCTGCGGTGGTGCAAACCTACCGTCAGGCCCAAGGCAACTGCCTGACCAGTCGCGGGTACCAAGTGCAGTAAGCAGGGGCGAAGCTGCAAGCTTCAAGCTTCAAGCTCACCGCGCACGGCTTGAGCTTGTGGCTTGTAGCTTGCCGCTTGCCGCTTAAAGGCTGCCGCTATCGGCAGGGTCGGCGTGCACCAGCACTTCGGCGCGCGGGTAGGCTTGGTGAATTGCATCGGCGGCTTGGTCGCTGATGCCGTGGGCGACTGACAGCGTCAATTCCCCTGGCAGTTCCAGGTGCAACTGCACAAACCAGTGGCTGCCGGAAATACGCGTGCGCAAATCATGCGCACCCAACACACCCGGCACGCCACGCGCCAACTCCAGCATATGCTGGCTGACATCCGGCGGCAGTTCCTCGTCCATCAGCACCGCGAAGCTTTCGCGGGCTATCTGCACCGCGCTCCACAAGATGTAGGCGGCAATCCCCAAGCCGAACCACGCATCCACCTGATTGAAGCCAAAACCCGCCAACACCAACGCCACCAGAATGCTGCCGTTAAGCATCAAGTCCGAGCGGTAGTGCAGCGAGTCCGCGCGCACCGCGTTGGAGCCGGTTTCGCGGATCACGCGGTGTTGCAGCATCAGCAACGCAACCGTCAGCACCAGTGAAAACACGATCACGCCGATGCTCAGCCATGGCGCGCCCACCGGCTCCGGGTGCTGCAAGCGCTGATACGCCTGGAACGCGATCAGCACCGCACTGCCGCCGATAAACAGCGCCTGCGCCATGCCCGACAGCGATTCCGCCTTGCCATGCCCATACCGATGATCGTCATCGGCTGGGCGCAGCGCGTAATGCACCGCGAGCAAATTCAGCAGCGACGTTACGCCGTCGAGCAGTGAGTCGGTCAAGCCTGCAAGCATGCTCACCGAGCCGCTGAGCCACCACGCGATAGCCTTGGTGATGATCAACGCACAGGCCACGCCGACCGACGCGCGGGTGGCCAGGCGCAAAAGCTTGGCGTGTTCGGGACTGGTGGTCATGGGCGGTCCTTAGGCAGCAGGTTGCAGGCCCAGGGAAGCAAGTTGTTGCACGCTGCCCTTGAACTGAATCATACGAGGGTCGTCCAGCGGCAAGGTACGGCCGGTTTCCTTCTGGATGATGCTTTGCAGCTTGGCGTTATCGACCTTGCCGTCGGCGCCGATGGCTTCGTGGAGTTTTTCAGGGGCGACTTGGGCGGTCTTGCCCGGCTCGAAATAGATCGCGCCGGTGGCGAAGTCGACGCCGAACGCGATCAGCCCCGGGATCACATAGAACAGCAGGCCTACGGCATCGAGCACGGCAATCGCCGGGTCGATCTTGCCGTCGATCTGGCCACGGCGGTCCGGGTAGAAAATCGAACCGCAGGCCGTCAGTTGGCTCAGCAGGGTAACGGCGAGAACACCGCCGATGACACGGGAAGCGATACGCATGGAAGTTCTCCTGAAGGGGTGACTAAAAGCAGCGAGTCTACAAGACGCCGATGTTCAAATGTGCAAGCACGCTGGTTTGGGAGATGTGCTTGTGTGGGAGCGGGCTTGCTCGCGATAGCGGTGTATCAGTCAACACCTGTAGTGAATGACACGCCGCCATCGCGAGCAAGCCTGCTCCCACCGTTGACTGGGTTCACAGTTCAAGCCAGTTGTGTTTTTGAGACCACCACCGGCGTCCGGCAGTTCGCCGTTATACTCGCGGCTCTGCTTTGGAGCCAGTATGAATTTGTTGCCCATCGATGATGTTTTACCCGCCCTGCGTGACGCCTTGGCGAATCGCCATGAAGCCGTGCTCGAAGCGCCGCCCGGCGCCGGTAAAACCACCCGCGTACCGTTGGCATTGTTGAACGAGCCCTGGCTGGCGGGGCAAACCATCCTGATGCTCGAACCCCGGCGCCTCGCCGCGCGTGCCGCCGCCGAACGCCTGGCCAGTGAGCTGGGTGAAAAGGTTGGCGAAACCGTGGGCTATCGCATTCGCCTCGACAGCAAAGTCGGCCCCAACACGCGCATTGAAGTGGTCACCGAAGGCATCCTCACTCGCCGCCTGCAAGATGACCCGGCGCTGGAGGGCGTGGGCTTGCTGATTTTTGACGAGTTCCACGAGCGCAGCCTCGACGCCGACCTGGCGCTGGCCCTCAGCCTCAACGGTCGCGACTTGTTTCGCGATGAACAGCCGCTGAAAATCCTGCTGATGTCGGCCACCCTTGAAGGCGAACGCCTTGCCGCGTTGCTTGGCAATGCGCCGATCCTGCGCAGCGAAGGGCGCATGTTCCCGGTGCAGATGCGCTGGGGGCGGCCGTACCAGGCCGGTGAATTTATCGAGCCGCGCGTGGTGCAAACCGTCCTCGAAGCGCTGCATGACGAGACCGGCAGCGTGTTGGTGTTTCTGCCGGGGCAGGCCGAAATTCGCCGGGTTAATCAACAGTTGGCCGAGGCCCTCGGTGATCGCAGTGACGTGTTGTTGTGCCCGCTGCACGGCGAACTCGACCTGAATGCCCAGCGCGCCGCCATCGACCCGGCGCCCACCGGCAAACGTAAAGTGGTGCTGGCCACCAACATCGCCGAGACCAGCCTGACCATCAATGGCGTGCGCGTGGTGATCGACGCCGGGCTGGCGCGGGTGCCGCGTTTTGACCCTGGCAGCGGCATGACCCGCCTCGACACTCAGCGTATTTCCCGCGCCAGCGCCACCCAGCGCGCCGGTCGGGCAGGGCGCCTGGAACCGGGCGTGTGTTATCGGCTGTGGTCCGAGGACCAACACGAAGGCTTGGCCGCCTATGGCAGCGCGGAAATTCTCGCCGCCGACCTCGCAGGCCTGGCCTTGCAACTGGCGCGCTGGGGCGTCACGCCTGCGCAACTGGTGTGGATGGACGTGCCGCCGACCGCCGCGTATGCACAGGCGCAGGATTTGCTGGTGCGCCTCGGTGCTTTAAATGAACACACCTTGACCGCGCATGGCCAAAAAATGGCCGAGCTGCCGGCGCATCCGCGTATCGCGCATTTGCTGCTGCGTGGTCAGGATTTGGGGCTGGCGGCCACTGCCTGTGATGTCGCCGCGCTGTTGGGTGAGCGCGATATTTTACGCGGCGGCGGCGCCGATTTGCACAGCCGGTTGGCGCTGCTGTCCGGCGAAGAACGGGCGCGCGGCGCGCAAGGTGGGGTGCAGCGGGCCAAGCAATTGGCGCGGCAATATCGCGGCTATTTAAGGGGCAAGGCGACGCAACCGGTGGCCGACCCCGACCACCCGCGCTGGCTCGGCGCGCTGCTGGCGCTGGCCTACCCAGACCGTGTGGCCCAGCAACGGCGCCCCGCTGGCGCCGAATATCGCCTGGCCAACGGCCGCGCCGCGCTGTTCGCCGAGGCCGACAGCCTGATGAAACAAGCCTGGCTGGTGATCGCCGACCTCGGCAGTCGGCAGGGCCAGCGCGAAGAACGCATCTACCTCGCGGCGGACTTTGACCCTGCGCTGTTCGACAGCGTACTCGCCGAGCAAGTGCGCAACGTCGACCAGTTGGACTGGGATGAGCGCGAGGGCGTACTGCGCGCCGAGCGCCAGCGCAAAGTCGGCGAACTGGTACTCAGCCGCGAGCCACTGACCGGCCTCGACGAAGCCGCGCGCAGCCAGGCGTTGGTCAACCTGGTGCGCCGCAAAGGCCTGGAACTGCTGCCCTGGACGCCCGAACTGCGTCAATGGCAAGCCCGAGTGATGCTGCTGCGCCAGCTTGATGTTGGTAAAACCAGCGAATGGCCCGACATCAGCGACAACGCCTTGCTCGCCAGCCTCGAACACTGGCTGATGCCCTACTTGGGCAAAGTCTCGCGCCTCAGCCATTTTGCCAACCTGGACATCTCCAGTTTTCTGCACAACCTGTTGCCTTGGCCGCTGCCTCAGCGCCTCGACGAACTTGCGCCGCAGCATGTGAAAGTGCCGTCGGGCTCCTCAGTGCGTTTGGACTACAGCGAGCAGCCGCCGATTCTGGCGGTGCGCCTGCAGGAATTGTTCGGCCTGGCCGACACCCCGCGCATTGCCGGCGGCCGCCAAGTGGTCAAGTTGCACCTGTTGTCACCCGCGCGGCGGCCGGTGCAGGTGACGCAAGACCTGGCGAACTTCTGGCGCAGCACGTATGCCGAGGTGAAGAAGGATTTGAAGGGGCGTTACCCAAAGCATTACTGGCCGGATGACCCGTTGGTGGCGGAAGCGACGGCACGGGCTAAACCGAGAGGTACATGATCGTTCCCACGCTGATCTGGCGATCTGGTGCTTACTGCGCAGCAGGCAGCAGGAACCGTGCAATCACCGGCAAATGGTTGGAGATACGCAATGTGTCCGCCTGCCGCACCTTGGCCTCTACCCGCTTGATACGCGGGCTGTGGAACAGGTAATCCAGCGTGCGATCCGGGCCGGCCAGGCTCGGGTCGTTGGGGAAGTGCGTCAGCCACTGCTGCCGGTCGATACCGCTGGATTCGTTGTTGCTCGGGATCAGCGGGTATTTATCCCAGAGCAGGTGCAGTTCGCTGTCCGGCGAATACGCGCTGCGCTTGTTGGCGTCCAGGCGCAGGAATTGCCCGAGGGGCAGCAGGTTGAAGTCGCCGCCGATCAGCCAGGGCGTGCCACGGCCTTCGAATTTATCGAGCAATTTCACCGTGGTTTTAACCTGTTCCAGTACCGCTGAGCGCCCAGGCGCACCGCCATCCAGGCGGGTGTTGAGCACCGCCAGTTGGCCGCCGTCGCTTAACGGCAGGTAGGTCAACAGCAAGGCGGGTTTGGGCTGGAACTGGCGGCTGATGAAGTCGGTCGAGGCGACGGGCAGTTGCAGGCGTTCGGCATGTTCGATCTGGTAGCGGCTCAGCGTCGCCAGTTTGCGCCCCACACTGCCGAAGATGTGCAGGTCGGGTACCAGGTCGGCTTTCCAGTCGTAGGTTTGGGCGCTGCACGGGTAGAGGTCGGCGAGGCGTTCTTGCAACAGGGCCAGCTGGTCCTGGTAGTGCGAGCGTTTGGCGTTGTTGTCGAGTTCCTGCAGCAGCAGGATGTCGGGTTGTTCGTCGCGGATTACCCGCGCCACTTCATCCAGGCTGGCAGCCATGTCTTCGACAGTGGGCCGCTCGTCCGGGCCTTTACCGTCGGTGGTGTCGTACCAGAACACGTAGTTTTTGCCGGCCAGGTATTGCACGTTCCAGGTCATGACCTTGAGCGCCTGCCCCGGCAGCAATGTCGGCGCACGCGGCGCGACGCAGCTCACGGGCAAGGTTTGCTGGTCGGCCGGGCGCCAGGTCAGGCTATAGACCACAACCATCAGCAGGGCCGCGATAATCAGCAGGCTCAACAGGGTGATGCGCAATAAACGGGTCATCGGCTCGGCTTATAGCGTGTCAGAGGTGGCAGCGAGCATATCACCGCGCGTCGGCATCGCCACCGATCAACATGAATAAACGGAACAGGACTACGCTGGTGAACAACTGCAGGAAGCTGTGGGCGCTGTCGATCACCACGCTCAGCAGCGGCGACGGGTCGGGATACGCCGCCACACTCGCGCCTTTAAGCAGCCACAGCGGTGCCATTACACACAGCAGGCACACCAGGATTCGCCAGAAATGCCCACGGGTCAGGCGAAAACTCTCCTTCATCGCTTCCAGCGCCGGCAGGCCGCGCAGCACCAGCAGGTACTCGGCAAACGCCAGCACCACCATCAACCACAGGCCTGGCAGAAAATACAGCGACAAACCGAGCAGAATCAGCAGCGTACTCACGGCCGTGAGCAGGGCGAAGCGTGGCCACAGGGCCAGGGCCATGGCCCATACAGCCTGTGTACGCGGCGACTCGCCACGGGTGCGCGCGTCCAGAAACACGATCAGCGCGCCGGTGTACAGCGGGTACACCAACAGGCCCACCATCACGCTGTAGCCGGGGAATGCATCCGGGCCCAGCGTGTGGTCGAGTACCTGTTGCAGCAGGGCTTCGAGAATCACCAGCGGCAAACACAACTGCACGATGGCGCCCAGGTTGTGCCGGGTAAAACGAAAGGAGTCGCGCAATACGTCTAACGGATTCATCAGGGTCATCACAGGCTTGAAAGCAAGGGCCACACTTTAACCGATCAGGCCCTGGCGTTAGCAAACGTAAACCTTGCGTAAAGACCATTGAAACAAATGGTAACAGCCCCATAACTAGCGCGTAGCCCGCTTGACCACAGGCGGGGCAATGATTTCTACCGGCAATCTAACGAGGTCGCCATGAACAGCGAAGAGCAAACCCTGATCGATGGACTGTTTTCACGGTTGCAACAAGCCGAAACGGACTCAGCCCCGCGCGACGCCCAGGCCGAAGCGCGGATCAAGGAACACATGACTCGCCAACCCGCCGCCGGGTACTACATGACCCAGTCGATCCTGGTGCAGGAACACGCGATCAAAAGCCTCGACGCGCAGAACAAGCAGCAGGCGCAGCAGATCCAGCAACTGCAGGACGAGTTGCAGCAGGCCCGCGCCCAGTCGGCGCAACCGGCGCAAAGCAGCGGCGGGTTCCTGTCGAGCATCTTTGGCGGTGGTTCGCGTGACAGCCAACCGGCACCGAGCGCGCAGGCCCCGGCAGGTGGCGGCTGGCGTGAACCGGCGCGGCCGTCTTTCGGCCAACCTGCGCCCCAGCAACAGAATTACGCTGCGCCGCCGCAGAATTATCAGCAGCCAGCCGCAGCGCCGGTCGGTAGCGGCTTCCTCGGTGGCGCCCTGAAAACCGCTGCCGGCGTGGCGGGTGGCGTGATGTTGGCCGAAGGCATCAGCAGCCTGTTCCATCACAACCAGCAGCCGCAGATCGTTGAAGAAATCATCGAGCAGCCGGCACCCGCCAGCGACCAAGGCAACTGGGGCAATGACGACCAGAAATTTGCCGGCAACGACAACTGGGGCAGCAGCAACACCGACAGCTTCGCGGATAACGATTATGCCGACGACGCCTCATCCTTCGGCGATGACGATTCGTTCGTCTGACACACGCAACGGCCGGGGCGCTTTGTCGCCCCAGGCTGATTTTTCTCGGAAACTCCCCCATGGCTGGCATACTGGCGCCTTTGCGGACCTTCACGTTCGGGGTCCAAACGGCAGCCATGGGGAAGTGCGGTGAAGAAAATTGCGGTGTTCGCCGATGTACAAAACCTCTACTACACCGTGCGCCAGGCCTATGGCTGCCACTTCAACTACGCCGCCCTGTGGGCTGACATCAGCTCGCGCGGGCAAATCGTCGAGGCGTACGCGTACGCCATCGACCGTGGCGACAGCAAGCAACAGCAGTTCCAGCAGATCCTGCGCAACCTGGGTTTTACGGTAAAACTCAAACCCTACATTCAGCGTGCCGACGGCTCGGCCAAGGGCGACTGGGACGTGGGCATCACCCTCGACATCATGGACGCCGCCGACCACGTCGACGAAGTGGTGCTGGCCTCCGGCGACGGCGATTTTGACATGTTGCTCGAACGCATCATCCAAAAGCACGGCGTTGAAGCCATTGCCTACGGCGTGCCGGGGCTGACGGCCAATTCATTGATTCGCGCCGCCAGCCGCTACGTGCCGATCGAAGGCGCGCTGTTGCTTAAATAAGCCCTGCGGCTTGATAAATTGTCAGACGGAGTTGGAACAGGTTTGGAACGTATAGCGGTCATCGACTTTGAAACCACCGGCATCACGCCGAGCAGCCACTGCCGGGCCACGGAAATTGCCGTGGTCATTCTTGAGCGCGGGCACATTGTGGACCGCTACCAGAGCTTGATGAACGCGGGCGTGCGCGTGCCGGGTTTTATCGAACAACTCACCGGAATCAGCAACGCGATGTTGCGCAGCGCGCCACCGGCTGAGCGCGTGATGAACGAGGTGAATGAGTTTGTCGGCGTGACGCCGCTGCTGGCGCACAACGCCGCGTTCGACCAGAAGTTTTGGGATTACGAGCTGGGCTTGATTCGCCGCACCCGCCTGCAAAAATTCGCCTGTTCGCTGCTGCTGGCGCGCCGGTTGATGCCGTCAGCGCCGAACCACAAGCTTGGTACCCTGAACACCTTCGCCCAACTGCCCCACACCGGCAAGGCTCACCGGGCGATGGCGGATGCCGAGATGGCCGCCAACCTCACGGCACACCTGGCCCAGCAACTGCGCGGCACGCATGGCTTGCGTGAACTGTCGCACGACCTGCTGTGCACGTTGCAGAAAGTGCCGGCGGCGAAGATCAATGAGCACCTGAAGAAGCACCGCGGGTTCTGAGCAACGGCACTGTCTCAGGAACACTGAAGATTCAAATGTGGAGATCAAAATGTGGGAGGGGGCTTGCTCCCGATGGCAGTGTGCCAGTCAGCTCATGTTCATCTGACCCACCGCCATCGGGAGCAAGCCCCCTCCCACAGTTATTTATGGGGTGCCTATCGAGGCTGCACACACTCCAACGCTCGATCTACAACTTCCTTCGCCATCCCCACCAAATGCATCACCGCACGCTGCTGCGGGTTCACCACATCACCCAACGAATTTGTCGTCTCCACCGCGCAATGCAGCAAATCGGCCGCATGGGCGAGGGCATCTTCAAAGCTCAGGTTGTCATTCAGCACAAAGTTGGGCGCATCGGGGGCGCAGGCTTTGAGGTAGTAGTCGAGGGCTCGACGATTGAGCAGGGCGTCTTGGCTGAGGAACGTGGGTGGATCGGGGGTAACTTTGACCATGTTGTAACTCCTTCCACTAGGTAAGAAGCTGCAACCATTCGCTTGCACGCGAATTGGGGTGGCAGCAATACGCGGGTGTGCAAGACCAGGGCGGAAGACCCAGCAGGCCCGAAGGCCTCCCGCGCACAGCTGCCATAACATTCAACGAGGACGGTTAGGCTTTTGTACATGATCCACTGGTCGGACTTGCACGTCCGGTCACCGAAAACTCGATGACTGGGCGAGACTAGCGACCTAATCCGGCGGAAACAAGGCCGTGGAATTCTCTAGGAAACTTCCCGCAAATGAAAGGGATCGGTCTTGCTGGCCATTGAAACATCAGGCATTGGGGAGGGTTTTTAAGATTTCCCGAAACAGTCAGTAGGTTGAGTCTGATTCCTGTGTAGGACGCTGCCACTGACGCCCTCGGGCGCACGTCGCACCGCCCCTCGCACATTTTGAATCTGCGCCCGCCAGCGGTAGATCAGCCCCCATTTTTGCCATTGCCCTCCAACTGCCCCAACGGCACTCGCCGCTCTATCGCGCTGGATAAAATAATCGAGGTCTTGCTGAACCCGAACTTTGCGATCCGGTTGATCAGGTTCTCCAGGTCCGGCATCGAGCCCACCGCCGCTTGCATGATCACGCAGGGGTCGCCGGTGACGCGGTGGCATTCGGTCAGCTCGGGAATTTCGGCCAGTGCGTCGTACACCTTCTGGCTGCCGTGGTTGGTCAGGCGCACTTCAATGACGCACTGGATCGGCAACCCGACTTTGGACAGGTCGACCTTGGCCTGATAGCCGGTGATCACGCCGCTGGCCTCAAGCTTGGCCACGCGTTCGGCGACGGCGGGCGCTGAGAGGTTAACCGTGCGCGCGAGTTGCGCGAAGGACGCGCGGCCGTCTTCGAGCAGGGCGCTGAGGAGCATGCGGTCATATTTGTCCATGATAAGGCGCCTGGAATACGTGGCTTTCGAAAGCACGGTTTATAGCGCTCATAACCATGCTTTGAAAAGTGTATGGGCGGTTTAAACAGGTTTTGTAACTTATGTTTAACGGCCGGCCTTTCTAAAATAAGCCTTCCTTCTTCTGCCGCAGAGCTACCCAATGCCAGGCCCACGTCGTTTTCCCTTGCCGTTGATCGCTGCCTTTTTTGCGTTGTATGTGATCTGGGGGTCTACCTACCTGGTGATTCGGATCGGCGTGGAGTACTGGCCGCCGCTGATGCTGGGCGGGATTCGTTTTCTGCTGGCGGGTGTGGCGATGTATGGCTTTTTACGCTGGCGCGGTGCGCCGGCGCCGACCTGGACGCAGTGGAAGGCGGCTGCCAAAATCGGTATTTTGCTGCTGACCTTCGGTAATGGCGCGGTGACGGTGGCCGAACACACGGGGGTTGCTTCCGGTGTGGCCGCGCTGGCGGTGGCGACGGTGCCGTTGTTCACGTTGTTGTGCGGGTATTTCTGGGGGGCACGTAACACCCGCCTGGAGTGGGCCGGGGTGGTGCTGGGGATTATCGGCATTGGCATGCTCAACCTGGGCTCCAACCTGCAATCGAGCCCGACCGGTGCGATGTTGTTGCTGTTTGCTGCCGCTTCCTGGGCGTTCGGCTCGGTGTGGAGCAAACACTTGCCGCTGCCTGCGGGGGCTATGGCCAGTGCGGCGGAAATGATCATCGCCGGGGCCATGCTCTTGCTGGGCAGTGCGCTGACCGGTGAGCGCTTGCACGCCATGCCGCCGCTTGAGGGCTGGCTGGCCCTGGCCTACTTGGCCGTGTTCGGTTCGGTCATCGCGTTTAACGCGTATATGTATTTGCTCAAACATGTGCGCCCGGCCGCCGCGACCAGCTACGCCTACGTGAACCCGGCCGTCGCGGTGTTGTTGGGCATTGTGTTTGTCGGCGAAACCATCGGTATGGAAGAATCCCTGGCAATGCTGGTGATCATCAGCGCGGTGCTGTTGATCAGCCTGCCTCAGTGGCGCAAGCCCAAGCCGGAAATAAGGTAAACTGCGGCGCATTACGGCTTTGCGCTGAATTTTTCCTACGGTAAACACATGACTTTCGCCACTCTTGGCCTGATCGAACCCTTGCTGCGCGCCCTTGAGACGCTTGGCTACCAGACCCCGACGCCGGTGCAGGCGCAAGCGATTCCGGCGGTGCTGGCCGGTCGCGACCTGATGGCTGCGGCCCAAACCGGCACCGGCAAGACCGCTGGTTTCGCCCTGCCGCTCCTGCAATTGCTGACAATGGAAGGGCCGAAAGTCGCCGCCAACTCGGCACGCGCGCTGATCCTGTGCCCGACCCGCGAGCTGGCCGAGCAGGTTCACCAAAGCGTTGCCGAGTACGCACAACACTTGCCGCTGACCACGTATGCGGTGTACGGCGGCGTGAGCATCAACCCGCAGATGATGAAGCTGCGCAAAGGCGTCGACATTTTGGTCGCTACGCCGGGCCGCCTGATCGACCTGTTCCGCCAGAACGCGCTGAAGCTTAATCAGCTGCAAACCCTGGTGCTGGATGAAGCCGACCGCATGCTCGACCTGGGTTTCTCCGAGGAGCTGGCGAACATCTACCGCATGCTGCCGAAAAAGCGCCAGACCTTGTTGTTTTCCGCGACGTTCTCCGATGAAATTCGCCAGCTCGCCGGGCAAATGCTCAACGACCCGCTGACGGTCGAAGTCAGCCCGCGTAACGTGGCCGCCAACACCGTCAAGCAGTGGGTGGTGCCGGTCGACAAGAAGCGCAAGGCCGAGCTGTTTGTGCACCTGATGCGCAAAGGCCGCTGGAAGCAAGTGCTGGTGTTCGCCAAAACCCGCAACG
The DNA here is from genome assembly GCF_002723595.1 of Pseudomonas sp. ICMP 460. NCBI lineage: Bacteria > Pseudomonadati > Pseudomonadota > Gammaproteobacteria > Pseudomonadales > Pseudomonadaceae > Pseudomonas > Pseudomonas sp. ICMP 460. The sequence continues at coordinate 47,811 of NZ_LKBR01000002.1, read as the reverse complement.
GCGTGGATGCGTTGGTGGATAAGTTGCAAGGCCTGGGCATCAATGCCGATGGCATCCACGGCGACAAGCCACAAGCGACCCGCCAACGTGCGCTGGACCGCTTCAAATCCAGCGATGTGCAGATTCTGGTGGCCACCGACGTGGCGGCGCGTGGGTTGGACATCGAAGACCTGCCGCTGGTGGTCAACTTTGACCTGCCGATCGTGGCCGAGGATTACATCCACCGTATCGGCCGTACGGGCCGGGCGGGCAACACCGGTGAGGCGATCTCGCTGGTGTGCGCCGATGAGGTGAACATGCTGTCGGCCATCGAGATGCTGACGCGTCAGACCTTGACCCGGCACATGGAGCAGGATTTTGAACCGGAGCACCGCGTGCCAGATACCGATGCCAGCGGGCAAGTGGTGAAGAAACCGAAAAAACCGAAGAAGCCTAAAACGTCGGGCGGCGGCGGTAAGCGCAATTTGGGCAAGTGGGTGGACAGCGGGGAAGCGTCGCCGGTGGAACCTTCGATTAAACCTGTGCGTAAAGTGCCTGTTTTTAATACGGGGCCGCGTAAGAAGAAGTAAGCTTTTGTTGATCACTTAAACGTGGCTGAACTGAGTGAGCGGTGCAATGCCGCTTACTCGTCGTGTATAAAGCGTCGCGACGATAGTTTAATAGTTATATAAGTTTATTTATGTCTGCGCGTGTAGACATTTCTAGTCATTATGCACCCTGACCCTATCGGGAACTTAGCGCGTTCGCTTGCCACTGATGTCGTAGACTGGAAAACTAACGATGGACGTGCAGTGAGGGTTTTTTATGGCGGTTGTTCCTATTGCGGTTGTGCTTGCCGGGGTTGTTATATGGGGGAAAGTTGAATCTGATAGCACCCTGGCAAAGGAGAACGATGCGAAGACGTGGAAGACGTTCGAAGTTCGTTTGGACCATGCCTTCAATAAGTATAAGACGCATGAGGCGAAGGGGGAGTTTGCGCAAGCGATCAATGCGCTAAAAGATTATATTGCTTTGAACAGGCAGCGTGGGTCGGTGCCGCCTCAGGACGAGAAGATGTTAGGCAGGATGCTTGATGAGTTGACGTTTAAAGGCCAGGCAAAAGGGCTGGCCCTTAGCCGTGAGTTTAAATCCACCGAGGAACGTTTGAGCGACGATCCTTATGCGCGTGCTGATGCTCACTTTGAGTACATAGAAAAGTTGAAGGTTTCTCTACCTGAAGACGACACTTTCTTACGCAAGGAAGTGGAACATTATGACCGGTTAAATCCTCAGTTTTCCTTATACGATTGATCTCTGGCGCAACGAGCGTTATGGCTCACGCTGAACGGCCACTGAGCTAATGGGTGACCCAAGCGTTTTCCTGTCTCGGTGCGTTGGCTAGAGGCACCGGCATAGGTGTTATTGCTTGATCCAGGTATTTCCTGTATTCGCGGAAAACGGGATAAAAAGCGCCCGATGCCAAATGCGCTTTCACTCCAGCGAACAGCTCACCGGCTTTTTTCTGCGTTTTCAAGTTTGGCGGCAGTCGCCGCTCTATTCCTTCCCGCCTCAATGGCTGGCTTGGTCAAGGACAGCCACTCCAGAACGCCGCGCCCAGCCGCTCGCCCGCTGGCAAAACACCCGGTCAGCAAATACCCGCCGGTCGGCGCTTCCCAATCCAGCATTTCCCCCGCACAAAACACCCCCGGCAATGGCTTGAGCATCAAGCGCTCATCCAGCACCTCGAACGGCACCCCGCCTGCCGTGCTGATCGCCTCATCCATCGGCCGTGTCCTCACCAGGTTCAGCGGCAGCGCCTTGATGCTCACCGCCAACTGCGCCGGATCATTGAAGTGTTGCGCAGGCGCCAATTCACGCAACAGCGCGGCTTTCACTCCATCCAGGCCTAATTGGCTGTGCAAGTGCTTGCTCATCGAGCGTGAACCACGCGGCTTGGCCAACGCGGCCTGCACCTTGTCCAGCGGTTTGCTCGGCAACAGGTCGATGTGCACGGTGGCGGAGCCGTGCTGATTGATCGCTTGCCGAATTGGCGCTGACAGCGCGTAGATCAAACTGCCCTCGATACCGCTGGCCGTGACCACACATTCCCCGAGCCGGGGTGTGTCATCCGCCAACCCGATGGCGACGTTTTTCAACGGCGCGCCCGCGAATTTGCTGACCATCAATTCGCTCCAGGCTGATATCTCAAAGCCACAATTACTCGGTTGCAGTGGCGCACACGGCACGCCTCTTTCCTCCAGCAATCTGAGCCAGGCACCGTCGGAACCCAAGCGCGACCAACTGCCGCCGCCCAAGGCCAGCAACACTGCGTCGCTGTGGACAGTTTTATCACCGTCCGGGCTGTGGATAAGTAAATCGCCATCGGCATTCCAGCCCAGCCAGCGATGCCGGGTGTGGATAACCACGCCGTGGTCGCGCAGGCGCTTGAGCCAGGCGCGCAGCAGCGGGGCGGCTTTCATGTCGGTAGGGAAGACTCGGCCCGAGGTGCCGACGAAAGTTTCAATGCCCAGCCCGTGAATCCATTCGCTCAAGGCTTCGGCACCAAATTCGCGCAACAACGGTGCCACGTGCGGCGCGCGTTCGGCATAGCGCGACACAAACGCCGGGTAAGCCTCGGAGTGGGTGATGTTCATGCCGCCGACACCGGCCAGCAGGAACTTGCGCCCCACCGACGGCATGCCGTCATACAGGTCGACCCGCACGCCCGCTTGGCTCAAGACTTCAGCGGCCATCAGCCCGGCAGGGCCGCCGCCGATGATGGCAACGTGTGTGGAGGCGGTTTGAGGCATGGGCAGGGCTACGTTCGCTGAATAGGCCGAGCATTCTACCCGAGGACAGCCTGGCTGCCTGATCAAAAAATGTACACTTTCCTACAGGCCATACGGATGTTCGCTCTCAGCGCCTTACGCTCAAGTTATCCACAGGCCGTTCCACAGGCATTGTGGGTAAGCTTCACAGTTCAATGACAACCTGATGACGCCCACACCCGCTGCGCGCTGTGGTGCAGGATGCCGTGGCGACGGGCCAGGGCAGGGCGGTCTTTGCTGTAGCCGCCACCGATCACGCCCATCACCGGGATGTCGCGCCCCAGGCAATGGCGCATCACACTTTCATCACGCGCGGCCACGCCGGCGTCTGTCAGCTTGAGGTAACCGAGGGCGTCATCCTTGTGCACGTCTACACCGGCGTCATACAGCACCAGGTCGGGCTGGTAGAGCGGCAACAGGTAGTTGAGCGCGTCGTCCACCACCTTGAGGTAATCGGCGTCGCCCATGCCCATGGGCAGCGGGATGTCCCAATCACTCTGCGCCTTACGCGCGGGGAAGTTCTTTTCGCAGTGCAGCGACACGGTGATTGCATCCGGCGTGTCGTGGAGGATGCGCGCGGTGCCATCGCCCTGGTGCACGTCGCAGTCGAAGATCAGCACGCGGTTGACCCGGCCGCTGGCCAGCAGGTACTGGCTGATCACCGCCAGGTCATTAAAGATGCAAAAGCCTGCCGGGTAATCGTAATGCGCGTGGTGCGTGCCGCCCGCCAGGTGGCAGGCCAAGCCGTGCTGCAGCGCTTGTTCCGCCGCCAGTATCGAGCCGCCAACCGCGCGCACGGTGCGCCGCGCCAACGCTTCGCTCCAGGGCAGGCCGAGGCGCCGTTGGTCTTCGCGGCACAACTGGCCGCTCATGTAGCGTTCGATATACCCAGGGTCATGCGCGAGGGCCAGAATCTCTGGCGGGCACAGCGCCGGGCGCAGCAATTGGCTGTCGTGCGTCAGGCCGCTGTTCACCAGGTGGTCGCGCAACAGGCGAAACTTGTCCATGGGGAAGCGGTGTTCCGCCGGGAACTCGGGGCTGTAGTCATCGTGGTAGATCAATGGCAAAGGCATGGGATTTTCTGACGGGAACCTGCGAAGGATCTTAACAGCGCTGTACACTCACGCACATCGCAAGGGAGGGGACCCATGGAGCCGATACTCGAATTGGAAAGCGCACGCCTGGTGCTGCGCCAATGGCGCGACAGCGACCTGCCGGAATTTGCGCGTATGTGCGCCGACTCGCAGGTGATGCGCTATTTCCCTGCCACGTTGGGCCACTTGGAAAGCGCCGCGTTGATTGGCCGGATTCGCGGCCACTTCGCCGAATATGGCTTCGGTTTTTGGGCCTTGCAGCGCAAGGACACCGGCGAGTTTATCGGCCTCACCGGGCTGCAGAATGTCAGCTTTGAAGCCGACTTTGTGCCGGCGGTAGAGATTGGCTGGCGCTTGGCCCGCGAGCATTGGGGCTTGGGTTACGCCAGTGAAGCGGCCTGGACTGCGCTGCGCTGTGGGTTTGACCGGTTGCAGCTGGACGAAATTCTCGCCTTCACCACCGAAACCAATTTGCCATCACAAAAAGTCATGCAAGCCATCGGTATGCATTACGCTCCCCAGGCAGACTTTGAACACCCCAAAATCGCAGCCGATAACCCGCTGCGCCACCATGTTTTGTACCGCATCACCCGCGCCCAATGGTTGGACACGCTGCATGGATAAGCAGCCCGGAATGCCTTATCGATTGTTGTAGGAGTTGCTCAATGAGCCAAGTATTGGAAGACCTAGTGGACTTGCTGACCCTGGAGCCGATCGAGGAAAACCTCTTTCGCGGCCGCAGCCAAGACCTGGGTTTTCGCCAACTGTTCGGCGGCCAGGTGCTGGGCCAGTCGTTGTCGGCCGCCAGCCAAACCGTCGATGAAGCGCGGCACGTGCATTCCTTGCACGGCTATTTTTTGCGCCCGGGCGATGCCGCGTTGCCGGTGGTGTATTCGGTGGACCGGGTGCGCGATGGCGGCAGTTTCAGCACGCGGCGGGTCACGGCGATTCAGAAAGGCAACCCGATTTTTACCTGCAGCGCGTCGTTTCAATATGACGAGGAAGGCTTTGAGCACCAGACCACCATGCCGGTGGTGGTCGGCCCGGAAAACCTGCCGTCGGAGCTTGAGCTGACCAAACAGCGCGCGCACCTGATCCCCGAGCACATGCGCGACAAGTTGCTGTGCCCCAAGCCGATCGAAGTGCGCCCGGTCACCGAAAAAGACCCGTTCAACCCGCAGCCGTCCGACCCGGTCAAATACGTGTGGTTTCGCGCAGACGGCGCGCTGGCCGACTCGCCCGCGCTGCATAAGTACCTGCTGGCCTATGCCTCGGACTTCGGCCTGCTCACCACCTCGTTGCTGCCGCATGGCAAAACCGTGTGGCAAAAAGACATGCAAGTCGCCAGCCTCGACCACGCGCTGTGGTTTCACGCCGACTTGCGCGCCGATGACTGGTTGCTCTACGCGATGGACAGCCCGTGGGCGGGTAATTCGCGCGGTTTCTCACGCGGCAGCGTGTACAACCGCGCCGGGCAACTGGTGGCGTCGGTGACGCAGGAAGGCTTGATTCGCCATCGCAAGGATTGGTCATGAGCCTGTCGCACGTTAAGCACTGGGTGTTCGACATGGACGGCACCCTCACGGTGGCCGTGCATGACTTTGCGGCGATTCGCGTGGCCCTCGACATCCCGCCCGAAGACGACATTCTCACGCATTTGGCGGCGTTACCGGCGGATGTCGCGGCGGCCAAACATGCCTGGCTGCTTGAGCATGAGCGCGAGTTGGCGCTGGGTTCGGTGGCGGCTGAAGGCGCGGTGGCGCTGGTGCGCGAACTGGCCGAGCGTGGCTATCGCCTGGGCATTTTGACGCGCAATGCGCGCGAGTTGGCGCACGTCACGCTGGAGGCGATTGGCTTGGCGGACTGCTTTGCGGTTGACGATGTGCTGGGGCGTGAGGACGCGCCGCCCAAGCCTGACCCCGGTGGTTTGCTGAAGCTGGCGGCGGCTTGGGAGGTTTCGCCCACGCACATGGTGATGGTTGGGGATTACCGCTTTGACCTGGATTGCGGGCGGGCAGCGGGGGCAAAGACGGTGCTGGTGAATCTGCCGGAAAACCCGTGGCCGGAGCTTGCAGACTGGCATGCTGAGGATTGTGCGGCCTTGCACCGGATGATCCAGCGCCAGCTTTAGCTTTAGCTGTAGCTGTAGCTGTAGCTGTAGCTGTAGCTCTGGCTCTAGCCCTGGCTCTGGCTTTAGACACTGGAGATCAACTGTGGGAGGGGGCTTGCTCCCGATAGCGGTGTTTCAGTCAGAACATGTGTAGCTGACCCACCGCCATCGGGAGCAAGCCCCCTCCCACAATTTGATTCCCACAGGTTGATCCAGTTTTTTCAGTTATTTCTACTGTGCGAACAACGCCTTTTTCCCTTCAGGCGAAGTGAATATCCCGTCGCCGTTATGCCCAACCCCCGGCACTTCCACCAGCGTGTGGCTGAGCTGTGGATGCCGCGCTTTCAGGTAGTCAAAATAATTGTGCCCGCGAATCAGCCGATACGCGCCTTGGGTTTCGGCTTCGCAGCTTTTATCCAGCGCCGGGTGATTCGGGTCGGTGTCTTGCTGGCCGAGCAGGTAGGTGACGTTGCGCGACACGTAAGTCTGCTCAAGCAGCGTTGCGCTCTGGCCGTCGGCGTAGGCCGGCAGGTGTTGCATGCCGTACTTCCAGTCGTTGAAGCCAGGGCAACTGGCTGGGTCGAACTTCACCGGGCGCTGCGCGCTGAAGTAGGCGTAGGTCGATGGGTTCGCCACCACGTAACGCAGGCTGATGCCTTCGGTTTTCAACAGGGGGTGGTCGTGGCCGGTGAGGGCGAAACGCTGCACCACTTGGCCGCCGCCGGAGTGGCCGGCCACCACGATTTCTTTCAGAGCCGGGAACAGCGTGCGGTTGCCCAAGTGTTTGATGATGTGGTCGAGCGCGCCATAGGAGCTGACCTGGCCAGGGCCGGTCGACGGCTCGCCAGCCATCCAGTCGTTGCCATTCCAGCGCAGCACTTGGTCGCCCAAGTGGTTGCGCTTCACGTCTGAGGCGTTCAAAAACTGCGGCGCGATCACCAGTGTCGTGGCGCCAAGCCCGGCATGCTCGGCGGCAGATTCACCGCTGTGCAGGTAGGTCTGCGCGTTGCGCAGGCGACCGTGCACGATGATCAGCGCACGGGTAACGTTGGGCAGCGGCTGGCGCCAGTCCTGGCTCAGGCCCACGCTGAGGTCGCCAGCCTCCAGGTGCAAACGATCAGGGCTGACGTCTTTGACGCCGTGTTCTTTCTCGGCTGCCCAAATGAAAGGCGCGCAGGTGATCAACACGCCCAACAGCAAACCCAATCGTTTTTTCATTTAGAGGCTCTTGGCGGCGAAGGTATCGCATTGAGTGATCTGGCCTTGGGCGAAGCCGGTTTTGAACCAGCGAACCCGCTGCGCCGAGGTGCCGTGGGTAAACGAGTCCGGCACCACGCGCCCTTGACCCTGTTGCTGCAAACGGTCATCGCCGATGGCGTTGGCCGCGTTCAATGCTTCTTCAATGTCACCGGGCTCCAGCCAGTTAAGGCGCTTTTGCGCACGGTTGGCCCACACGCCGGCAAAACAGTCCGCTTGCAGCTCCTGGCGTACCAACAGACCGCCATCGCCCTGCATCGGCCGGCCTTGTTGACGCGCAGCCTGGATCTTCGAGGATATGCCGAGCAACGTTTGCACGTGATGCCCGACTTCGTGAGCGATCACGTAGGCCTGCGCGAAATCGCCGGCGGCCTGGAAGCGTTGCGACATTTCCCGGAAGAAATCCAGGTCCAGGTACACCTGTTGGTCGGCCGGGCAATAAAACGGGCCGCTCGCCGAGGTCGCGCCACCGCAGGCGGAATTGACCCGGCCACGGAACAGAATCAGTTTCGGGTTCTGGTAGGTCAGGCCGTTTTCCTTGAACACCTGGCCCCACGTGTCTTCGGTATCGCCGAGTACGGCGCGCACAAAGTCGGCCTGCTCATCGTTGGCCGCTGGTGCCTGGCGCGATTGGGTGCTGGCCGTGGGTGCCTGTTCCATCTGGCCGGTCAACTGGCCGAGGATCTGCATCGGGTCCTGGCCGGTCAGCCAGCCGATACCCACAATCAGCACAATCGCCGTGAGGCTCAGGCCCTTGCCGCCGCCAAAACGCATGCCGCCACCGCCACCACTGCCGCTGTCATCGCGGGCATCTACCACGTTGTCGCTGCGTCGGCCTTTTTTCCATAGCATGAAGCAATCCTCTCGATAAACCTTGGGAACAGTGTTGTGGGTGCGCAGGCATGGCGCCTGTTGAAGGGTGTGTCAGCAAAGCCTGCTCAATCGCGGCAGTAGCCCTCGCCGGTATCGACAATCAGGCAGTCTTTTTTATCCGCCAGCCATTTCAAACCCGTCGCTTCACCGTCGCCGGCGCTCAGTTGTTGCGGGCCGTCCGGGCGGGTAAAGGTGATGCCATCTTCGTTGGCTTCACCTTTGAAGGTGCCCGAATCGTCGGCGTCGACCCCGTATTGCATGGTCAAGAGGTAGTGGCCGCGGCCAATGCTGTCGTCTTTGGCAATGGTCAGGTACAGGCCTTCGACGCCCACCCACTTGCCCACCCACTTATCGGTCGGTGGGGTGTTCGGCACCAGGGTCGCTTGCACCGACGCGGGGGCGGGTTTGGGGGCTTCTTTCGTTTCCTGATTACACGCGGCGAGCAGGGCGACGGCAGAAAGAATAAACAGTGTTTTTTTCATAGCGGCAGGGCCTTGGTTAAAAAGTACGCAACGCGCGAGCAAACCTGCAGCGTTGGACTCGAATCAGGTGATTTAGTGCGCTGTTCGCACGGCGTTTGGTTATGCTCTTGGGGCAGACGCAGGCCCGGCTGCTAGAGTAACGGGTTGAGTGCCCCAGCGTTCAACCCGCCACGCAAGAGAACCCAATGACTGTCAGTACACCGCTCTCCGGCGTCAACCACCCCTTCAAAGGTATTTTGCTGATTGTGGTGGCGACGTTTCTGTTTTCCAGCCACGACGCCTTGTCCAAGTACCTGGCGGGGTTTTACCCGATTGTGATGGTGGTGTGGGCGCGTTACCTGGTGCACACGGTGTTGATGGCGGGCATCTTCCTGCCGCAATCGGGCCTGCGTGTATTGCGCAGCAAGCGGCCGGGCATGCAGTTGGTGCGGGCGTTGTGCCTGTTGGGCACCAGCCTGTTTTTCACCACGGCGCTGCATTACATCCCGCTGGCTGAAGCTACGGCAGTGAACTTTCTGGCGCCGATTCTGGTGACCGCATTGTCGGTGCCCTTGCTCGGCGAGCATGTCACGCGTGGCCAATGGCTGGCGGTGATCTGCGGGTTTATCGGCGTGCTGGTGATCATCCATCCCGGCGGCGAGCTGTTCACGCCTGCGGTGTTGCTGCCGCTGTGCTCGGCGATGTTCTTCTGCTTTTACCAACTGCTCACGCGCATCCTGAGCAAATACGACACCCCCACCACCAGCAACTTTTTCGCCGGCCTGTGCAATACCGTGGTGATGAGCGCGATGGTGCCGTTCTTCTGGCAAATCCCGACGCTGTGGCATGGCGTGTTGATGCTGGCGCTGGGCACCTGCGGGATGACCGCACACTTGATGCTGACCCAGGCGTTCCGCTTCGCGGCGCCAGCCTTGCTGGCGCCGTTTGGCTATTGCCAGATCGTGTTTGCGGGGTTGTTGGGCTGGCTGGTGTTCAGCCATACCCCCGACATGACCACGGCGGTCGGCATCGGGGTTATCTGCCTGAGCGGGTTAGCCGCTGCCTGGCAGCAGCGGCGGCGCTGAATCACACGTCTACGCTGGGTATCTTGCGCGGCGCCATGAAGTACATCCACGTCAGCGCAATGAAGTACATCGCCGGTATCAGCGTGAACAGCACGGTGTAGTTATTGTGGGTGACGGTGAGGATATGGCCGACGATCTGGGTCATGAACATGCCGCCGATGGCTGCGCACATGCCGCCGAAACCAAACACCGTGCTCATCATGTGCTTGGGCGTGTAGTCCATCACCAGGCTCCAGATGTTGGCGGTCCAGGCCTGATGCGCGCCGATGGCCAGCGAAATCGCGAACACCGCAACCCACAGTTGGCTGGAACCTGCGGCCATGATCACGCCGACGATGCAGCAGGCAAACAGCAGCATCGACAGCAGCCGCGCCTTGATCGAGTTCATCCCGCGGCCAATCAGGAACGACGACAGAATGCCGCCGCCCACGCTGCCGAAGTCGGCGGTCAGGTAAATGATGATCAGCGGGATGCCCATTTGGGTCACGTTGATGCCCAGGTTGTATTGCTGGTTCAAAAACGGCGGCAGCCAATACAGGTAAAACCAGAACACCGGGGCGGTCAGCGAGTAGGCGATGGCAAAGGCCCAGGTGCCGCGCATGCGCAGGATACGGCTGAAGGGCACGCTCGGTTGCGGCGGCTCGACTTCCTGTTGCACGTAGGCAAGTTCCGACTGTTTAACGCTCGGATGGTCTTCTGGGTTGTAGTACTTCAAACCCCAGAACAGCAGCCAGATGCCGCCAAGTGCGGACATGCACAGGAACGCCGCCTGCCAGCCCCACACGTGAAGAATCAACGGCAGCAGCATCGGCGTCATCATGGCGCCGACATTCGTGCCGGCGTTGAAAATACCGGTGGCCACCGCGCGTTCACCGGCCGGGAACCACAGCCGCGTGGTCTTGACGCACGCCGGGTAGTTCGCGGCCTCGGTCAGCCCGAGGATAAACCGGCACACCATAAAACCTACGGCCGAAGTGGCCAGGCCGTGGGCGCCCGTGGCCAGGCTCCACAGCAGCACGGCGCAGAAGAACACGCGTTTTACGCCGACGCGGTCGATCAGGCGGCCCTGCAGCACGAAACCGATGGCGTAGCCGACCTGAAACCAAAAGTTGATGTTGGCGTAGTCCATCGCCGTCCAGCTCATCTCCTTGGCCAAAATCGGTTGCATCACGCCCAGTGCGGCACGGTCGATGTAGTTCAGGGTGGTGGCGAAGAACACCAGGGCCAGCATGCCCCAGCGAGTTTTACCCACGGCCAGGGCACCGCGAATCTTGTCGCCGATGCCGGCGTGCGGGTTGCCTGGGCGCGCGGCCAGGGCGGAATTTTGCAGAGGCATGAGGTCGTACCCGTTTTTTGAAATTTTTATGGTGTGTTCTGGGTCTTTTTTTCTATGAGGGTTGCGTCGTCGATGGTGCGCAGTGGCTAAAAAATCGTCAATTCGCCGATTGCCATTTTGTTCGATAATCGCCCAAAAAACTAACCGGTTCGTACATTTCAATTGCTGTGTACAGTTTAGCGGCGAATAATTTGCCGTAAATAAGACGAGCCTCAAATGCCGGGAGTCGCCCCATGCAACGCTCCATTGCCACCGTTTCCTTGAGTGGAACCTTGCCGGAAAAACTCGAAGCCATCGCGGCTGCCGGGTTTGATGGCGTGGAAATTTTTGAAAATGACCTGCTGTATTACGACGGCAGCCCGCGCGAAGTTAAGCAAATGTGCGCCGACCTGGGCATTGCTATCACCTTGTTCCAACCGTTTCGCGACTTTGAAGGCTGCCGCCGTGACCGCTTGGCGCGCAACCTGGAGCGTGCCGAGCGTAAATTCGATCTGATGCAAGAGCTGGGCACCGACCTGGTGCTGGTGTGCAGCAACTCGTCGGCTGATTGCGTGGGCGATGAGCGCATTTTACTCGACGACCTTGGCCTGTTGGCCGAGCACGCTGGCCGGCGTGGCCTGCGCATTGGTTATGAAGCGCTGGCCTGGGGCAAGCATGTGAACACCTGGCAGCAGGTGTGGAACCTGGTGCGTCAGGTTGATCACCCAAGCCTGGGTGTGCTGCTCGACAGTTTTCACACGCTGTCGTTGAGAGGCGACCCGAGCGCCATCGCCGACATCCCCGGCGACAAAATCTTTTTTGTGCAGATGGCCGACGCGCCGATCCTGGCCATGGATGTGCTGGAGTGGAGCCGGCATTTTCGCTGCTTCCCCGGCCAGGGCGAATTTGACTTGGCGGGCTTTCTGGCGCCGATCATCAAGAGTGGTTACACCGGGCCGTTGTCGCTGGAAATTTTCAACGACGGTTTCCGTGCCGCGCCGACGCGGGCGAATGCGGCGGACGGCTTGCGCTCGCTGCTGTACCTGGAAGAGAAAACCCGCCAACGCCTGGCGCAGGAACAGCCTGCCGCGCCGGTCGAGATACTGTTTGATACCCCGGCCGCCAGCGAATATGACGGCATCGAATTCCTCGAATTTGCCGTGGACGAAAACCTCGGCGCCAAGCTCACGCAATGGCTGGAGCGCATGGGGTTCGTCAAGGCCGGGCAGCACCGCTCCAAGAGCGTGAGCCTGTTGCGCCAGGGCGACATCAATTTGATCCTCAATAGCGAACCGTATTCTTTCGCGCATAACTTTTTTGAAGCGCATGGGCCGTCGTTGTGCGCCACCGCGATTAGGGTCAACGACAGTGCCAAGGCGCTGGAGCGGGCGGTGGCCTTTAAAGGCCAGCCTTATCGCGGGTTGGTCGGGCCTAATGAGCTTGAATTGGCGGCGGTGCGCGCGCCGGATGGCAGCCTGATTTACCTGGTGGATCAGAGCGAAGGCGGGCTGTACGACACCGACTTCACGCTGCAAACCGCAACGGCTTCGAGCGGCGGCCTGCTGCGCATCGACCATATGGCGATGGCCCTGCCGGCCGACAGCCTCGACAGTTGGGTGCTGTTTTATAAAAGCCTGCTGGATTTTGAAGCCGATGACGAAGTGGTGCTGCCCGACCCTTACGGTTTGGTGAAAAGCCGCGCGCTGCGTAGCCGCTGCAGCTCGATTCGGTTGCCGCTGAATATTTCCGAAAACCGCAACACGGCGATTTCCCACGCGCTGTCGAGCTATCGCGGCTCGGGCGTGCATCACATTGCGTTCGACTGCGCGGATATTTTCGCCGAGGTCAGCCGGGCCAAAGAGGCCGGCGTGCCGTTGCTGGATATTCCGCTTAACTATTACGACGACCTGGCGGCGCGGTTTGATTTCGACGACGAGTTCCTCAGCGAACTGGCGTACTACAACGTGCTGTACGACCGTGACGCTCAGGGCGGTGAGTTGTTTCACGTCTACACCGAGCCGTTCGAGGGGCGGTTTTTCTTCGAGATCATCCAGCGCAAGAATGGCTATGCCGGCTACGGCGCGGCCAACGTGGCGGTGCGCCTGGCGGCGATGGCCAAATCGCGCAGCGGTGCGGTGCGTCAGGCGCGGCTATAACGGCGGGGCGGGTGCTTCCTTCGGCGAGCGCCGCGCCGCATAATCACCGCCTGCATAACACAGGCTGTGAGCGCCCCATGACTTCGAGTCCCGAACTCCCCGCGGTGTCAGACGCACCGCGTAAGGGTCGTAAGAACAACCCCGGAAAGACCCGCGAAAACATCCTTCAGGAAGCCATCGTCGAGTTTGTTCAGCAGGGCCTGTCCGGCGCTCGCGTGGATGCAATCGCCGAGCGCATCCACACCTCCAAACGCATGATCTATTACTACTTCGGCAGCAAGGAGCAGTTGTACCTCGAGGTGCTGGAGAAGCTCTACGGCGACATTCGCAACACCGAAACGCGCATGAACCTCACCGAGCTTGAGCCACGCGAAGCGATCCGCCGCCTGGTCGAGTTCACCTTCGATCACCACGACCAGAACGTGGATTTCGTGCGCATCGTGAGCATCGAAAATATCCACAATGCCGAATACGTGAAGCGTTCGGATTCGATCAAGGCGATGAACAGCAACATCCTTGAATCGTTGGGCGTTACCCTGCGACGCGGCGCCGAGATGGGGTTGTTTCGTGAAGGGCTGGAGCCGTTGGACGTGCACCTGCTGATCAACTCGTTCAGCTTTTACCGGGTGTCCAACCGCCATACGTTCAGTGAGATCTTTCAGATCGAGCTGTCGGACGAGGCGATTAAACAGCGGCATCGGGAGATGATTTGTGAGTCTGTGATGCGTTACCTGCAGGCCTGAATGCACTCAATATGTGAGGGGGCACGCCCCCTCCACTCAGGTATTCATGCTCTGGAAGTGCGCCAGCATGCGCTGCGCATCGGGCGCCTCGCCACTGAATAACTCGAACGCCTTCACCGCTTGAAACACCGCCATGTTGCCGCCGTCCAGTGTGCGGCAACCCAGCGCGCGGGCATCGCGTAGCAGCTCGGTTTCCAGCGGGAAATAGACGATCTCCGCGACCCATAATTCAGCCCGCAACAAGGCCGCTGGTACCGGTGTGCCGGGCAATTTTGCCATGCCCATCGGCGTGGTGTTCACCAGGCCATCCGCCTCGGCCATGGCGTTTTCCAGGTGACTGCCGACTTGAGCGCGACCGCCGCCGAAGCGTTGCGCAAGGTTATCCACAAGGTCGCGGGCGCGGGCCACGTCCACGTCAAAAATGCTCAAGTGCTGCACACCCTCGGCCAGCAGCGCATGCGCCACCGCCGCGCCCGCACCGCCGGCGCCCATCTGCACTACGCGTTGACGTGCGACATCACTCAAGTTGCGGCGAAAGCCTTCAGCGAATCCCAGGCAGTCGGTGTTGTGGCCGATACGTTTGCCGTGTTTGAACACCACGGTGTTGACCGCGCCAATGCCACGCGCCTCGTCGGACAATTCATCGAGTAACGGCAGAATCGCCTGTTTGCACGGGTAGGTAATGTTCAGCCCGGTGAACTGCATCAGCTCGACGGCGTCCAGCAGGTCGGGCAGGGCAGTGATGTTCAGTTGCAGCGGTTCCAGATCGATCAGGCGATACAGGTAGCGCAGGCCTTGCGCATCGCCTTCCTGCTCATGCAGGGCGGGTGTGCGGGAGGCCTGGATACCCGCGCCGATCAGCCCGGCGAGAATGCGCGGCTTCATTGGCCTGATCCTTTCAACGTGTGGCTGAAGTGTTCCAGCGCCAAATGGTAGCCGTGGCTGCCAAAGCCTGCGAGCACCGCCTTGGCGATGGGCGACACAAACGAGTGATGCCGAAACGCCTCACGCGCGTGCACGTTGGAAAGGTGCACTTCGATCACCGGCACTTCACTGGCCACCAACGCATCGCGAATCGCCACCGACGTGTGCGTCCAGGCCGCCGGGTTGATCACGATACCGGCGCAACGCGCGCGTGCGCCGTGTATCCAGTCGAGTAACTCGCCTTCGTGGTTGGTCTGGCGAAATTCTATTTTGAGTCCGAGTTTTTCCGCGCTGCGGCCGCACAGCGCGGCGACATCGGCCAGGGTTTCATGGCCGTAGGTGGCGGGCTCGCGGGTGCCGAGCAGGTTGAGGTTGGGGCCGTTAAGCACCAGCACGATGGGCTGCATCAGGGTGTCTCCAGACTTATTGTTCGTTGTGCAAATAAAATGTACCAGATGGTTAATTGGGTCAATCAGTCGCTCAAGATTGATGCTGCATGTGTTCGATTATCGAACCTTTAATCACTCACAGGCGTTTCTCGCAGCCTCGGCATGAGTGGTTACAAGACCAGATTCGCCGTCGCGCGCTGCGTGACTACCCTGTGAACCAGTGCTCGGATAAAGGCGCCGGTTGTCGGGTGATACAAGAAAATTGTTACCTGACCGAAAATAACCTAACGGATGGGTTACGATGAAAGTAGGTGCTTACAAAGGATGTGTGATTTCGGTGTTTCTCAGGGACGAGCATTGCCCGCCCCACGTGCATGTCAGGGGCAAGGAATGGGACGCGCGCTTTGGTTTCAATTTTCTGAATGGGAAAGTGCAGTTGTGGGACGTAGACCCTGAACGCAGGCGACCGCCGACAGCGGTGCTTGAGGGCGTACGCAAGGCGCTGCTGCAGCCGCACTACTTGGCGCGTGCCCGCCGAATCTGGTGGGAGAAGCTGCAAACGGTTTGCCTGGAGAATCATTCCTGGGATTGGGAAAACGCAGAAGTGTTGCCTGGGTTGATCATTCAGCGCGGTGTTTATGTGATCGCATGTGCCCGCCACGATGTGGTGGGGCAGAAAACAATTTTGAATCTGGTCAGGGCGCCGGGTTCTGTGGAGATCGACTTATGAAACAGATCGTAAAGGCCAACGTTTTACCCGATGTACCGCTCACTGAGGCCGACGTCGACAAGGCAATCGACCGTGGGCGCAAATTGAAGCGTTTGTACGCCAACGCCAGCAATGTGCGGCATGAAGACAACTGCATCTCCATTGGTTTCAGCGACGGCAGCCGCATCATGCTGCCGGTGGCCGGGCTACCGGAGTTCGAAGGCTTTTCTCAGGAGGATTTTCAGCAGTTGGAGGTGGGTTTTGGCGGCAAGGCGCTGTGCTGTGAAGCGCGCGATCTGGATGTTTCGATTACCGGGCTGGTCGCCACAAGCCAGCCTTTGATGGACTTGGCCGCAAGCCTGGTCGCATCGCGCAATGGGCGTAAAAGCAGCGCGGCCAAAACCGCCGCCGCCCGCGCCAATGGCAAGAAGGGCGGGCGGCCACGCAAGGAAACGTGAGAGCGCTTAGCGGCGGGTTAGGAGCACGCCCGATTCCATGTGGTGCGTCCACGGGAACTGGTCAAACATCGCGCATTGGGTAATGCGGTGCGTGTCATGCAGTTGCGCAATGTTCGCCGCCAGCGTTTCCGGGTTGCAGGAGATATACAGGATAGTGTCGAAGCGCCGGGTCAGCTCGCAGGTGTCCGGGTCCATGCCGGCACGTGGCGGGTCGACGAACACGCTGCCGAATTCGTAGCTTTTCAGGTCGATGCCGTGCAAGCGGCGGAACGGGCGTACTTCGTTGAGCGCTTCGGTGAGTTCCTCGGCGGAGAGGCGCACCAGGGTGACGTTACCCACTGCGTTTTCATCCAGGTTACTCAAGGCCGCATTCACCGACGTCTTGCTGATTTCGGTGGCCAGCACCTTGCGCACGCGGGTGGCCAACGGCAGGGTGAAGTTGCCGTTGCCGCAGTACAGCTCAAGCAAATCATCGGTGCGATCGCCCAAGGCTGCGTACGCCCAGTTGAGCATCTTCTGGTTCACCGTGCCGTTGGGCTGGGTAAACGCGCCTTCGGGTTGGCGATAGCTGAACGTGCGGCCGCCGACCTCGAGTTTTTCCACCACGTAGTCGTGGCCGATCACATCGCGTTTGCCCTTGGAGCGGCCGATGATGCTCACGTTCAACTGCGCCGCCAGGGCGTTCGCGGCGGTGTGCCAATGCTCGTCCAGCGGGCGGTGATAGCACAGGGTGATCATCGCGTCGCCGGCCAGGGTGGTCAGGAACTCCACTTGGAACAGCTTGTGGCTCAGGGCGGCGCTGGCTTGCCAGGCGGCCTTGAGTTGCGGCATCAACTGGTTGATGCGCGCGCTGGCGATGGGGAATTCTTCGATCAGGATGGGCGTGCGCTTGTCGTCCTGGGAAAACATCGCGTAGTGGCGCTCACCGCCTTCGCGCCACAGGCGAAACTCCGCGCGCAGGCGGAAGTTCTGCAGCGGCGAATCGAAAACCTCTGGCTCTGGCGCGTCGAACGGTGCCAGCAGGTCACGCAAGCGCGTGACCTTGTCTTGCAGTTGAGCGGTGTAGCGTGCGGCGTCAAAAGTCATGCGTTAAACCAGCCCAGCTTGATCACAAACAGAATCGACAGGATCACCAGTGCCGGGTTCAGCTCACGGTAGCGGCCCGAAAGCAGCTTGATGGCGGTCCAGGCGATGAAACCGAAGGCGATGCCGTTGGCGATGGAGTAAGTGAAGGGCATCGCCAGGGCAGTGATCACCACCGGCGCTGCCACAGTAATGTCATCCCAGTCGATTTCCGCCAGGCCCTGGGTCATCAGCACGGCCACAAACAGCAGCGCCGGCGCGGTAGCGAAAGGCGGAACGCTGGCAGCCAATGGCGAGAAGAACAGCGCCAGCAAAAACAGAATCGCGACCACGATGGCAGTCAAACCGGTACGGCCACCGGCGCTCACGCCCGCAGCGGATTCGATGTAACTGGTGGTGGTCGAGGTGCCCAGCAGCGAACCGGCCATGGCGGCGGTGCTGTCGGCGATCAGCGCGCGGCCCATTTTCGGCATGTGGCCGTCTTTGCCCATCAGGCCGGCACGCTTGGCGACGCCGATCAGGGTGCCGGAGTTGTCGAACAGGTCAACGAACAGGAAGGCAAAAATCACGCTGACCAGGCCGATGTCCAGTGCGCCTTTGATGTCCAGCTGCAGGAAGGTCGGCGCCAGCGAAGGTGGCATCGAAGTCACGCCGCCGAACGGGGTGAACCCCAGGGCGATGGACACGATGGTCACTGCCAGAATACCGATCAGCACTGCGCCGCGTACCGCCAGGGCTTCCAGCGCTACGATCAGCACGAAGCCCAGGGTGGCGAGAATCGGTGCGGGTTGTTTCAGGTCGCCCATGCCCACCATGGTGGCCGGGTTGCTGACCACGATACCGGCGTTGTGCAGGGCGATCAGCGCCAGGAACAGGCCAATACCGGCGGCAATCGCCGAGCGCAGGGGCAGGGGGATGCTGTTGATGATCCACTCACGGATGCGGAAGATCGACAGCAGGAAGAACAGCACCGCCGAAATAAACACCGCGCCCAGCGCCACTTGCCACGTGTGGCCCATGTGCAGCACCACGGTGTAGGTGAAGAAAGCGTTGAGGCCCATGCCCGGCGCCAGCGCGATCGGGTAGTTGGCGATCAGGCCCATCACGGTTGAACCGATGGCGGCGGCGAGGCAGGTCGCGACAAACACCGCGCCCTTGTCCATGCCGGTTTCGCCGAGGATGCTCGGGTTCACGAACAGAATGTAGGCCATGGCCAAAAAGGTCGTGATGCCCGCCAGTATCTCGGTGCGCACGTTGGTGTTGTGTGCCTTTAATTGAAACAGCTTTTCCAGCATGCCGGCTCCCTGTGACGCTATTTTGCGTCGTTATTTGTTGACCTCTAAGTCAAAGCACAAATTGCGCCAAGCGCCTGTGGTTTCAGAGAGGATCGGAAAAAGCGGCGCATCATACCAGCAGCCGAAGGCCAATGGCGCATAGGCTTGGTTTTGTGGGTACACGGCCTTGAGGCATACTGCAGCGACGTTCACCAAGGGGTCGTTCACAGCATGAAAAAAGCCAGCGCTGGCAGTCTAGCTCTGTTCGCCCTGATCGGCCTGGGGCCGGTGGCACCGACGTGGGGCGCGACTGCACCGGCGTTGAGCGAGGTGCGCGTGTTCAAGGTCGAATCGGCGCGTTGCACCGAAACCATCCCCGAGCGCGCGACCAGCACCCAAATGTGCACTCACCGTGGGCCTACCAGGGTTTCGGTGATGGAGGTGGGGCTGGGCAACAACCCGATGGGCCGCTTCGACGGCGCGGAGTTGAACGGGCAACGCACGCCGGTGTGCCAGGTCGGCACCATCAGCCAGGCATGCAATGGCGCAGGCACGGTGATGGGCTACATCTATGTGTTTGACCTGAATGTCGAAGCCCAAGGCTGGTTCCAATACAGCAATTCCTCGATCAACGGCCCGCAACATACCTTGAAAACCCTGCTTAATATCCGCTGATCAATTCTCTTGAACGCTCAAACCCACGGGAAGTCGTACCCCTGAGACGGCGACTTCCCTGAACGCCGCGGATGTACACCAACCCGTGAGGTGTTTATGAGCGCAACCCCTAATGGCGCGGCGGCCAAACCGTTCGTCAGTCACTCCATACGCCTGACCCTGAATGGCCAGGAACGCCAACTGGATGTGTTGCCCTGGACCACATTGCTCGACCTGTTACGCGAGCAATTGGACCTGGTCGGCAGCAAAAAAGGCTGCGACCACGGCCAATGCGGTGCCTGCACCGTGTTGCGCGACGGCAAACGCGTGAACGCCTGCCTGACCCTCGCCGTGATGTGCGACGGCGCCGAGTTGACCACCGTTGAAGGCCTGGCCAACGGCGACCAGTTGCACCCGATGCAGCAAGCGTTTATCAAACATGACGCCTTCCAGTGCGGCTACTGCACCCCCGGCCAAATTTGCTCCGCCGTTGGCCTGGCCAATGAAGGCCGTGCCCACGACACCGCGCAAATCCAGGAACTGATGAGCGGCAACCTGTGCCGTTGCGGTGCCTACAGCAACATTCGTGACGCTATCGAAGATGCCTTGCCGGCCTGCCGCACGCAGGGAGGCCAGCCATGAACCCTTTCCAGTACAGCAAACCCGCCGATGTGCACGAGGCGGTGCATTTGAGCAGTGCGGTGTCACGGTTTATTGCAGGCGGCACCAACCTGCTGGACCTGATGAAAGAGAACATCAGCCGCCCCGAACACTTGATCGACATCACCGGCTTGCCGCTGCAAGGGGTTGAACCCACCGCAGAAGGCGGCGTGATGATCGGCGCCCTGGTGAGCAATGCTGACCTGGCCTGGCACCCGCTGATCGAGGCGCGCTACCCGTTGCTGTCGCAAGCGATCCTGGCGGGTGCCTCGCCACAACTGCGCAATATGGCCAGCACCGGCGGCAACTTGTTGCAGCGCACGCGTTGCTACTACTTCTATGACGCCACCGTGCCCTGCAACAAGCGCGAACCCGGCTCGGGCTGCCCGGCGCGCACCGGCTTGAACCGCATTCATGCGATTCTCGGCGCCAGCGTGCAGTGCGTGGCCACGCACCCTTCAGACATGTGCGTCGCGCTGGCAGCGCTGCAAGCGCGGGTGCACGTGGAGGGCCGTGGTGGCCCGCGTGTTATCGAGTTTGCGGACTTCCATCGCCTGCCCGGTGATGCGCCGCAGCGCGACAACCAATTGGCCGACGACGAGCTGATCACCGCCATCGAACTGCCCGCCGACCACTTGGCCAGTCACAGCCACTACTTGAAAATTCGCGACCGT
Source organism: Pseudomonas sp. ICMP 460 (assembly GCF_002723595.1). Classification (NCBI taxonomy): domain Bacteria; kingdom Pseudomonadati; phylum Pseudomonadota; class Gammaproteobacteria; order Pseudomonadales; family Pseudomonadaceae; genus Pseudomonas; species Pseudomonas sp. ICMP 460. Next base: position 27,085 of record NZ_LKBR01000002.1, on the reverse strand, counting down.
GCCTCTTATGCGTTCGCCTTGGTCTCGGTTGCCGCCGCGCTGCAATTGGACGGTGACACTATCGTCGACGCCCGCCTGGCCCTCGGCGGTGTGGCGCATAAGCCATGGCGCGACCGTGCGGTAGAAGCCGCGCTGATCGGCCAGACCGTCAGCCGCGAGACCTTCAGCGCCGCCGCCGACGCTCTGCTGCAAGACGCCGAACCGCTGGAACACAACGCTTTCAAAGTCAAGCTGGCGCGCCGCGCAATTATTCGCGCCCTCAGCGACGCCGCCGTCGCAGGAGAACGCTCATGAGCGCTATCGGTAAACCTCTGGACCGCGTTGACGGTCTGCTCAAGGTCACAGGCCAGGCGCGCTATGCCGGTGAGTTTCCAGACAAAGACTTGCTGCATGGCAGCGTGGTCTCCAGCACCATCGCCAAAGGCCGCGTGCTGCGCATCGACGCCTCCAAAGCGTTAGCGCTGCCGGGCGTGGTGATGGTGCTTGATCACCTCAACCGGCCCAAAATTGCCAGCTACGATGACGCGTTCGCCGACGCCGATGCCGCCGACGGCTCACCGTTTCGCCCGCTGTATAACGACCGTGTGCTCTACAGCGGCCAGCCGCTGGCACTGGTAATCGCCGATAACCTGGAGCTGGCGCGGCACGCAGGCTCCTTGGTGGAGATTGAGTACGCAAGCGAAGCCTTTGAAACCGACTTGGTGGCCCTGCAGGCGCAGGCGCACCCCTCGCCGCAAACGCCGCCTGAGCCGCGCGGCAACTTCCAGGCCGAATGGGCCGCTGCCGCCGTCAGCCTGGATGCGCACTACAGCACGCCCATCGAACATCACAACCCGATGGAACCGCACGCCAGCACCGTGCTGTATCAAGCGGATGGCACCCTGCATATCCACGACAAAACCCAAGGCCCGCAGAACTGTCAGGCCTATGTGCAAAAAGTCTTCGGGCTGGATAAAAGCCAGGTACGCATTTTTGCTGCGTTCGTCGGCGGTGCTTTCGGCTCGGGCCTGCGCCCGCAATACCAACTGCCGCTGGCCGTGATGGCATCGCTTGCGCTCAAGCGTTCGGTGCGCGTCACCCTGACCCGCCAACAGATGTTTACCTTCGGTTACCGCCCACGCACCTTGCAGCGTTTGCAGATGGGCGCTGCCGCCAACGGTCGCCTGCTGGCGTTGGGGCACACCGCAATCGGCCAAACCTCGCGTTTCGAAGACTTCAGCGAGCACGTGGTGGAGTGGAGCGGCATGCTCTACCACTGCGACAACGTGCAGTTGACCTACAAACTGGTGCCGCTGGATGTGTTCACCCCACTGGACATGCGCGCACCGGGCGCCGCGTTGGGCGTGATCGGGCTGGAATGCGCCATGGATGAGTTGGCCTGCGCCTTGGGCATGGACCCGGTGCAACTGCGCCTGATCAACTACGCCGAGCGCAACCAGGCCGAAGACAAACCCTGGTCGAGCAAAGCCTTGCGCGAGTGTTACAGCGAAGGCGCCGAGCGTTTCGGCTGGGGCCAGCGCAACCCGGAACCGCGCAGCATGCGTGACGGTAACCAGTTGATCGGCTGGGGCATGGCCGGCGGCGTGTGGGAAGCCATGCAAATGAAGGCCAGCGCCAAGGCGCGTATCGATGCGCAAGGCAAGCTGACCGTGAGCAGCGCCACCACCGACATTGGCACCGGCACCTACACGGTGATGACGCAAATTGCGGCGCAGGCGAGTGGCGTGGCGATGGCCGACATCAGCTTTTTGCTCGGCGACTCGTCACTGCCCACCGCGCCGTTGCAGGGTGGCTCGTTCACCGTGTCGTCGGTCGGCACTGCGGTGCAGCAAGCGTGCGAAGCCTTGACCGCGAAACTGCTGAGCATCGCCCGAAAGACCTACCCGGTATTCAAAGAGGCCGAATCGGTGCGCTTTGAAGACGGCAAACTGCACACCGGCGACGTCAGTGTGTCACTGGCGCAATTGGTCAAGGACGGCGGTGAGGACGCCCTGGAAGTTCAGGTCGACAGTGAGCCCGACAAGAAACGTGAGGGTTACGCCACGGCCACGCATTCGGCGGTGTTTGTCGAAGTGCGCGTGGATGAAGACCTCGGCACCATCAAGGTCAGCCGGGTGGTCAGCGCAATTGCGGCTGGGCGCGTAGTCAATCCGAAAATGGCGCGTAGCCAGATTCTCGGCGGCGTGGTCTGGGGGATTGGCATGGCGTTGCATGAAGAGACCCAAATTGACCATCAACTGGGGCGCTACATGAACCATAGCCTGGCGGAATACCACATCCCGGTGAATGCCGACATCGGCGAGATTGACGTGATTTTTGTTGAAGAGCACGACGAAATCGTCAATGCGCTGGGATCCAAAGGTGTGGGTGAAATAGGCATCGTCGGGGTCGCGGCAGCGGTGGCGAATGCGATTTACCACGCCACCGCCAAGCGCGTGCGCGACTTTCCGATCACCCTCGATAAGGTGTTGTAAGGCACTTCTTCCAAATCCTGGAGATGCAACATGTGGGAGGGGGCTTGCTCCCGATCAAGCGCGTGCGCGACTTTCCGATCACCCTCGATAAGGTGTTGTAAGGCACTTCTTCCAAATCCTGGAGATGCAACATGTGGGAGGGGGCTTGCTCCCGATAGCGGAGTTTCAGTCGACGCATAAGCTATCTGGTCTATCGCCATCGCGAGCAAGCCCGCTCCCACAGTTTGACCGTATTCCACAGATGCACTCGGAGTTTCAGTCGACGCATAAGCTATCTGGTCTATCGCCATCGCGAGCAAGCCCGCTCCCACAGTTTGACCGTATTCCACAGATGCACAGGGTCGAACTGTGGGAGAGACCCAAATCGACCATCAACTGGGGCGCTACATGAACCATAGCCTGGCGCAATACCACATCCCGGTGAATGCCGACATTGGCGAGATTGACGTGATTTTTGTGGAAGAGCACGACGAAATTGTCAATGCGCTGGGTTCCAAAGGTGTGGGTGAGATTGGCATTGTCGGGGTCGCGGCAGCGGTGGCGAATGCGATTTACCACGCCACCGGCAAGCGCGTGCGCGACTTTCCGATCACCCTCGATAAGGTGTTGTAAGGCACTTCTTCCAAATCCTGGAGATGCAACATGTGGGAGGGGGCTTGCTCCCGATAGCGGAGTTTCAGTCGACGCATAAGCTATCTGGTCTATCGCCATCGCGAGCAAGCCCGCTCCCACAGTTTGACCGTATTCCACAGATGCACTTGGTCCAACTGGGGGAGGGGGCTTGTTGCCGGATTGGCTCAGGCGCCGGGCTTAGTCGGTTCTTCCACCGGCACATGCATGCGGTCGCGGTTGGCCAGCGTCGGAAACAGTTTTATCCACACCCCTGTCACCACCAGCGTGCCGATGCCGCCCATGACCACGGCGGGCACGGTGCCAAACCAGTGGGCGGTGATGCCTGACTCGAACTCACCCAATTGGTTGGATGCGCCGATAAACAGGCCGTTGACCGCACTCACCCGGCCGCGCATTTCATCCGGGGTTTCCAGTTGCACAAACGAGGCGCGGATCACCATGCTGATCATGTCTGCGGCGCCCAATACCACCAGCACGGCCATCGAAAACCAGAACGAGGTGGACAAGCCAAACGCGATGGTTGCCACGCCGAACACGCCCACGGCGGTAAACATCACCCGGCCGACGTTGCGGTCGACCGAGAAGCGCGCCAGCCACAGCGACATCAACAACGCGCCCACCGCCGGTGCCGAGCGCAGCAGGCCCAGCCCCCAAGGGCCGGTCAGCAAAATATCCTTGGCGAACACCGGCAGCAAGGCGGTGGCGCCGCCGAGTAATACGGCAAACAGGTCGAGGGAAATCGCGCCGAGAATGTCCTGGCGGCTGCGAATAAAGCGAATCCCGGCCAGCAACGAATCCATCGTCGCCTTGGCTTTGTTCAGCGGGGTCTGGCGCGCGGGCAGGTTGAGCATCAGCACGCAGGCGATCAAGTACAGCACCACGGTCGGGCCATACACCCACACGCTGCCAAACGCGTACAGCAAACCGCCGAGCGCCGGCGCGACGATGGTGGCCAGTTGTTGCGCCGATTGCGACGCGGCCACCGCGCGCGGAAACAGCGCGGCGGGCACGATACTCGGCAGCAACGCCTGGGTGGTGGGCATTTCAAACGAGCGCGAGGCGCCGAGCAGGAAGGCGAGGATAAAGATCATCTCGCGGGTCACGTTGCCGGTCAGCCCGCCGATGGCCAGCGACAAGGCAATCAGCGCCTGCACGGTCTGGCAGATGGCGGCGACTCTGCGCCGCTCATAGCGATCAGCCACGTGGCCGGTGTGCAGCATGAACAGCACGCGCGGTATGAATTCCACCAGGCCCACCAAACCCAGGTCCAGCACGTTGCCGGTCAGTTGGTAGAGGTTCCAGCCAATGGCCACGGTGAGCATCTGAAAGCCGCTGGCGGTAAAAATACGGGCCAGCCAGAACGCGATGAAAGGGCGGTGGTGACGCAACAGCAACACAGGTTCACTAGGCATCAGGCATTCAGATCTGGATCGGAAGGAGTCGCGAGATTAGCATCAAGCTGTAACAAATAGTTGCAAGGGTTTAATGCCCGCCAGGCTGAGGCAAGCTGTCACGCGGCAAAAGACCACGCCGTCCTGCAGCCAAAATGGGACTACTCTTTGAACAATGCTTGATCCAGATCAAAACCGGCCGTGGAATTGGTCTGGCGGCCGCAAGGCCAGAATCCCCGCGTGATGGCTAATAAAAGAAACGAATTGAAATTCGCCACACTCCATATCCGTGGGGGCAGTGGGTGCAGGCTCTCGCCGGCAGCCGGTATTACCTGACAGAGGAAGACTTATGTTCGGTTTGGAGGCGCTAGATCTCGCCCGAATTCAATTCGCGTTCACCATCTCGTTCCACATCCTGTTCCCGGCGATCACCATCGGCCTGGCCAGTTACCTCGCGGTGCTGGAAGGGTTGTGGCTCAAGACCCATAACGATACCTACCGTGACCTCTACCATTTCTGGTCGAAGATCTTTGCCGTCAACTTCGGCATGGGTGTGGTCTCAGGCCTGGTCATGGCCTACCAGTTCGGCACCAACTGGAGCCGCTTCTCGGACTTCGCCGGTGCCGTGACCGGGCCGTTGCTGACGTACGAAGTGCTGACGGCGTTTTTCCTTGAGGCAGGTTTCCTCGGGGTCATGCTGTTCGGCTGGAACAAGGTCGGGCGCAAGCTGCACTTCTTTTCCACGGTGATGGTGGCCGTCGGCACACTGATCTCGACGTTTTGGATTCTTGCCTCCAATAGCTGGATGCAGACGCCGCAGGGCTTTGAAATCATCGATGGCCGGGTGATACCTACCGACTGGCTGGCGGTGATCTTCAACCCGTCGTTCCCCTACCGCTTGATGCACATGGCCACTGCGGCGTTTGTGGCGACGGCGTTCTTCGTCGGTTCGTCGGCGGCCTGGCACTTGTTGCGTGGCAAAGACAGCCCGGCGATTCGCACCATGCTGTCGATGGCGATGTGGATGGCCCTGATCGTCGCACCTATTCAGGCGGTGATCGGTGACTTCCATGGCCTGAACACCCTTGAGCACCAACCGGCGAAAATCGCCGCCATTGAGGGCCATTGGGAGAATGTCGGCGACGAGCCGACGCCGCTGATCCTGTTCGGCTGGCCCGACATGAAAGCCGAAAAAACCAAATACGCGGTCGAGATTCCGTACCTCGGCAGCCTGATCCTGACCCACTCGCTGGACAAACAGGTGCCAGCGCTCAAGGACTTCCCGCCTGAAGACCGCCCCAACTCGACCATCGTGTTCTGGTCGTTCCGGGTCATGGTTGGCTTGGGCTTCCTGATGATATTCACCGGTTTGTTCAGCCTGTGGCTGCGCCGCGGCGGAAAAATGTACACCTCAAGACCGTTCCTGTACCTGGCGTTGTGGATGGGGCCATCCGGCTTGATCGCGATTCTGGCCGGTTGGTTCACCACCGAAATCGGCCGTCAGCCGTGGGTGGTCTACGGGCTGATGCGCACGGCGGATGCCTCGTCGGGGCATAGCCTGGTGCAGATGACGATCACCCTGGTGCTGTTCGTGGTGGTGTACTTCGCACTGTTCGGCGCCGGTTTAGGCTACATGATGCGCCTGGTCCGCAAAGGTCCTGTGACCCACGAAAGCACCGAGCCGACCCACGGTGGCCCAGGTCAAAAGCGCACCCCGGCGCGGCCATTGTCGGCTGCCGATGATGGCAGCGATGACGACCACGACCACCTCCAGCACAAGGGGCATTGAGATGGGTATTGATCTTCCGCTGATCTGGGCCGTGATCATCATCTTCGGCATCATGATGTACGTGGTGATGGACGGCTTCGACCTGGGTATCGGCATCCTGTTTCCGTTTATTCCGGGCAAGGTCGACCGTGACGTGATGATGAACACCGTTGCGCCGGTCTGGGACGGTAACGAAACCTGGCTGGTACTCGGCGGCGCGGCATTGTTCGGCGCGTTCCCGCTGGCCTATTCGGTGGTGCTGTCGGCGCTTTACCTGCCGCTGATTCTGATGCTGATCGGGCTGATATTTCGCGGCGTGGCCTTCGAGTTCCGCTTCAAGGCCAAGGACGATAAACGTCACCTGTGGGACAAGGCGTTTATCGGTGGCTCGATTGCGGCGACGTTCTTCCAGGGCGTGGCGCTCGGTGCGTTTATCGACGGTATCCCGGTGGTCAATCGTCAGTTTGCCGGTGGCTCGCTCGACTGGGCCACGCCGTTCACGATGTTCTGCGGCGTTGCCCTGGTGGTTGCGTATGCCTTGCTCGGTTGCACCTGGCTGATCATGAAGACCGAAGGCAAGTTGCAAGAGCAGATGCACAATTTGGCGCGGCCGTTGGCCTTTGTGGTGTTGGCGGTGATCGCCATCGTCAGCCTGTGGACGCCGCTCGCGCACCCCGAGATCGCCTCGCGCTGGTTCACCCTGCCGAACCTGTTCTGGTTCCTGCCGGTGCCGATTCTGGTGCTGGTGACCATGTACGGCTTGATCCGCGCGGTGGCGCGCCATGCACACTACACGCCGTTCCTGCTGACGCTGGTGCTGATATTTCTCGGCTACAGCGGCCTTGGGATCAGCTTGTGGCCGAACATCATTCCACCGTCAGTCTCGATCTGGGAAGCCGCCGCGCCGCCGCAGAGCCAAGGCTTCATGCTGGTGGGCACGCTGTTTATCATCCCGTTTATCCTGGGTTACACCTTCTGGAGCTACTACGTGTTCCGCGGCAAGGTCACCCACGAAGACGGTTATCACTAGGAGGCGCGTACCATGGCCAGCAAACCTACATTGCAAGAGATCGAACAGGCCGAGAAACAGCCGCTGTGGCGGCGCTTGGGGTGGCTGGCGATGATCTGGACCGGCAGCGTGCTGGCCTTGTTTATCGTCGCCAGCCTGATGCGCATGTTTATGAACGCGGCCGGCTTGACTACCCACTGACATCCCAATCCGGGCTTTGCGGCCCGGCTTTCAGCCCTGCCTCTCGCAAGATCGGCAGGGTTTTTTTTATTTGCGCGCTTTGAGAATCACGAACTTTGGCGTGGCGGCGACTTGCTCGACGCCACGGAACAACCGCGCCAGCTTGCTGTGATAACCCAAGTGACGGTTGCCGACGATGTAGAGCGCGCCACCGACCACCAGCGCCTCGCGCGCCTGCTGGAACATGCGCCAGGCCAGAAAGTCGCCGACCACTTGCTGCTGATGAAACGGCGGGTTGCACAGCACCACGTCCAGCGATTCTGGCGCCTGGCCAGCCAGGCCATCGTCGGCGCGCACTGACACATCGCGTGCGCCGAGGGCTGCCTGCCAGTTTTGCAGCGCAGACTGCACCGCCATGTACGACTCATCCACCAGCGTGTACTGCGCGTCGGGGTTTTGCAGGGCACTGGCAATCGCCAATACGCCATTGCCGCAGCCCAGGTCTGCCACGCGGGCGCTGCCCAGGTTTGTCGGCAAATGTGGAAGGAAGGCGCGCGTGCCGATGTCCAGCCCTTCGCGGCAGAACACGTTGGCGTGGTTCAGCAACGTAATGGCCGGTGTGTCGAGGATGTAACGGCTCGGGTAGGGCGACACTGCAACGGGGCGAGCCTCCACCGTGGCGATCAGCAGGCGGGCTTTTTTGACCGCCAGCGAGGCGTGCATCGGGCCGATGTAGCGTTCCAGTAACTCGCCGGCGGCGCGTGGCAAATGCTTGACCATCGCCCCGGCAACCACGTGCGCGCCCGGCGCCAACTGCCCCTGCAGGCGGATCAGTTGTTCTTCGAGCAAGGCCAGGGTTTTCGGCACGCGAATCAGCACCCAATCAAACGGCCCCGCCGGCACGTGGCTGCCAGGCACAAACGGCACCGCATCAAACGCCTTGCCATTGCGCACCAGGTTCTTCTCAAGGCCTTGGGCTGCCAGAAACGAGTCGCCGCTGGACGTAACCTGCAACCGCCCTTGAAGGCTTGCCGCCAGGGCGCCAAAGCTGTCATTAAGCACCAACACGCGGTTTGCAGCGCCGGGCTGCTGCTCGGCCAAGTGGCTGAGCAGGTACTCGTCGGCAGCATCAAAGGCTTGCAGCGGGTCATTGTGTTGCGCGGGCTGACGGATCAGGTCGAGCTGGGCGAAGGGGCTGTCAAGCAGGGGCATGGCGGGGGAGGCTCTGGGTCATCGATGGGTGCTGGCGGGCGTGGGCAGCCGGCGCAACTGCCTGAGTGTACGGCGAGGCGGCTCCCGCTAGGGGCTGCGTCAACACTCAGAATGGGCTGCAAATGTTACTTTTTTTTCGGAGGGATTACATGCGATGTTTCCAGGCTGTTAAAACAGCCCTGCTTTGGAGGCACACAGCACGGCGGCGATCTTGTTGCTGACCCCAAGCTTCTTCAGGCAACTGCTGATATGAAAGCCCACGGTGCGCTCTGACAGGCACAGGATCGTGGCGATGTCACAGGCCGTTTTGCCCATGGCCGACCATCTGAGGATTTCTGTTTCTCGCGGGGTCAATTTGCACGGCGCAGTGATGTTCGGTGCGTCGGCATATTTTTGTGCCATCACTGCATGCATCGCGTGGCACAGCCACATCACCTGGCCAGCTTTCTCGTACAGTTCTTCAGGGCTGACTTCGCCGGTACTGCGACCCAGCGTCAGCATGCTGAACATTCCATGAAAGTCATGCACTGCTTGAGTCCAGCCTAAATGCAGACCAAATGATTGGGCCAACGACCATAAATTTGGCGTGCTGCTGAAGGCTTTCTCATCCCACACAATCGGCATTACGCTGCGCTTGCAGTGGGCGACGATAGGATCAATTTCAAAAAAGTGCGCTTGCTTATAAAGCGTGTTCCACTCATTTGGATAGTTGTTTAAGTTAATGGGTTTTGTTGGATTAGTCGGTTGCTGGGGGCTCATCGTAAATGAGCAATATTCAAAGCCTAGCTGGTAGGTGTGGTTAATGACCATCTCATAAATAGTGGTGATCTTGTCCTCACCCTCAAGTTTGGGGATTTTCGTGTTGCGCCAGTTGATCATCCGATGCCCTCCATGCGTTTGGGTGTGTTGGCCCCTCATGGAGCCTACGGTTCACGGAAATGAGTGTAGGACATGTACTACATCTCAGTGTGAAAAAATATCTGCGCTCACCCGTGTTGAAGTTTCTTGAGCGTCGGCAGCCATCGGGTTTTAAAAAATGCCAAGTTGAACGTGGAAGAACCTTCCTTGTTTCAAAGGTGTCCAGCCGCTGATGTTTGCATTTGCTGCACTCATTAATCGTGTGCAGGAAGGTAGGGCATAACTAAATGATTAGTTCGATCTGCCAATGAGTGCAAGAAGCTACCGTCTTAAAAAATTAACACTTTCACGCTTGTCAGCGCACGCACTGCTAATGCCAGTACAAACCAGCGGTGTTTCCCGGCACGACTTTGAGGGACACTAGGGCACCTGTTGAACGGAGCCCGCCATGACGGCCAGTGCTGAGAAATTTACCCGCCAGACCCTGCTCGACGTGCAGTCACTCACCCCCAGCCTGTTTACCCTGCGTACCACACGCGACCCGGGCTTTCGGTTTACCGCCGGCCAGTTCGTGCGCCTTGGGGTGACCAAGCCGGATGGCAGCACGGTATGGCGTGCCTATTCGATTGTGTCTTCGCCGTTTGACGAGTATCTCGACTTCTTCTCTATCGTCGTGCCGGGTGGCGAATTCACCAGTGAGTTAAGCCGCCTGCAGGTGGGCGACACCTTGATGGTGGAGCGCCAGGCCACGGGTTTTCTGACCTTGAATCGCTTTATAGACGGGCGTGACTTGTGGTTGCTGGGCACGGGCACCGGCGTGGCACCGTTCCTGTCGATGCTGCAGGACTTTGAGGTCTGGGAAAAATTCGAGCGCATCATCCTGGTCTACAGCGCGCGCGAAACCAGGGAGCTGGCGTACCAGTCGCTGATCGCGACGCTGGGTGAGCGTGAATACCTGGCCGAGTACGCGCACAAGCTCATCTATATTCCCATCGTCACCCGTGAGGTCCAGCCGGGCGCGTTGAACGGGCGCATTACCACGTTGATCGAGAACGGCGAGCTGGAGCGCGCCGCCGGCGTAGAGCTGACCCCGCAACATTCGCGCGTGCTGATTTGCGGCAACCCGCAGATGGTCGATGACACCCGCCAACTGCTCAAGCTTCGCGACATGCAATTGAGCCTCAGCCGGCGCCCTGGCCAAGTGGCGGTGGAAAACTACTGGTAATAAAAAAGGCGCCTGTCACCAGGCGCCTTTTTTCCAAGCCGGTGCTGATTAAAGCGGCTTGTCGTTCTGTGCCTTGAGCAGATCGCGGATCTCGCTCAGCAGCACCTCTTGCTTCGTCGGCGTTGGCGGCAAAGTGGGGGCCACGGCCTCTTCGCGCTTCAGGCGGTTGATGGCCTTCACGCCCATGAAGATCGCGAACGCGACGATCAAAAAGTCGACCACGCTCTGGATGAACTTGCCATAGGCCAGCACCACTGCTGGCACATCGCCTTGAGCGGCTTTGAGCGTCACCGCCAAATCACCAAAGTCCACACCGCCGATCAACAGACCGAGCGGTGGCATCACTACGTCGCCTACGAACGAGGAAACAATTTTGCCGAAGGCAGCGCCGATGATGATACCGACGGCCATATCGACCACATTACCTTTGACCGCGAAGGCCTTGAATTCACTGATCACGCCCATAGGTTATTCCTTGTTACAGATGAGTAGAGTGAATGGCAGTGTAAGACAGTCGCAGAGCGCTTGCCCGACACAACTGTTTACACTGTTGATTTTTATCGACACATGAAATCGTAAATAGTTTGCAAAGTGCCAGTAATCGCGCGCGAAATACTCGCTATTTCGGCGGCGGGCCACATTATTTTCTTTATCGAGTAGGTACAGGTTTTCTATTTATCTTCTGGCGTTCAGGTCATTAGCCTCTGACAAGCACAACTGAATGTGTACTAAAAAAACCAGAGGAAACCATGATGAAGAGTCCAATGAGCCGCGGGCCGGTTTCAGCGCGATATGCGCTGACACTGGTGAGCGTAAGCCTGCTTTCTCTCTCCGTACACGCCGCAAACCTGACCCGCGATAATGGCGCCGCCGTTGGCGATAACCAGAACTCGCAAACCGCCGGAGCCACTGGCCCAGTGCTGCTGCAAGACGTGCAGCTGATTCAGAAGTTGCAACGTTTTGACCGTGAACGCATCCCCGAGCGTGTGGTACACGCCCGAGGTACCGGCGCCCACGGTACATTCACCGTGACCGACAACCTCAGCGACCTGACCAAGGCCAAGGTATTCGCCGCCGGTGAAGCCACGCCGGTATTCGTGCGTTTCTCCGCCGTGGTGCACGGCAACCATTCGCCGGAAACCCTACGTGACCCGCGCGGCTTCGCCACCAAGTTCTATACCGCCGACGGTAACTGGGACCTGGTCGGTAACAACTTCCCGACGTTCTTTATTCGCGATGCGATTAAATTCCCGGACATGGTCCACGCCTTCAAGCCGGACCCGCGCACCAACCTCGACGACGACTCGCGCCGCTTTGACTTCTTCTCGCATGTGCCAGAGTCCACCCGCACACTCACCGAGTTGTATTCCGACTCGGGCACCCCGGCCAGCTACCGCGAGATGGACGGCAACGGCGTGCACGCCTACAAGCTGATCAACGCCAAAGGCGAAGTGCATTACGTTAAGTTTCACTGGAAGAGCCTGCAAGGCATCAAGAACCTTGATCCCAAGCAAGTCACCGAAGTGCAGGGCCGTGATTACAGCCACATGACCAATGACTTGGTCACGCATATCAACAAGGGCGACTTCCCCAAGTGGGACCTGTACGTGCAGGTGCTCAAGCCTGAAGACCTGGCCAAGTTTGATTTCGACCCGCTGGACGCCACCAAGATCTGGCCGAATGTGCCTGAGCGCAAAGTCGGGCAAATGGTGCTGAACCGCAACCCCGGCAACGTCTTCCAGGAAACCGAGCAAGTCGCCATGGCCCCGGCCAACCTGGTGCCGGGCATCGAACCGTCTGAGGATCGCCTGCTGCAAGGCCGTGTGTTCTCCTACGCCGACACCCAAATGTATCGCCTGGGCGCGAATGCCCTGCAACTGCCGATCAACGCCCCCCGCGTCACCGTTAACAACGGTAACCAGGACGGCACGCTGAACACCGGCAAAACCACCAGCGGCGTGAACTACCAGCCAAGCCGCCTGGAGCCTCGCGAAGAGCCAAAAGACGCGCGTTACAGCCAACTGGCGCTGTCGGGCAGCACCCAGCAGGCGAAGATCCAGCGCGAGCAGAACTTCAAGCAGGCCGGTGACCTGTACCGCTCCTACACCAAGAAAGAGCGTGAAGACTTGATCGAAAACTTCGGCGGCTCGCTGGCCACCACCGATGACGAGAGCAAGCACATCATTCTGTCGTTCCTCTATAAGGCCGACCCGGAATACGGCACCGGCGTGACCAAGGTCGCCAAGGGCGACCTGGCCCGCGTGAAAGCGCTGGCAGACAAGCTGACTGACTGACGTTGGTGACAGTCGACGCCCTGCTTTCGGGCGTCGACCTCTTGAGGAGAAAAGCCCATGCGTATTTCAATTGGTTTACTGCTGGCAATGCTCGCGTTCGTCGCCCATGCCGAGTCCCCCGACCCGGCGGTGCTCAAAGCGCAGTTACAGGACTACTATTTCGACGCCGCGCGCCGTGGCGATGTCGACATGCTCAACACCTTTATCGACTCCGGCTACAGCCTCAACACCCAGGACGATAAGGGTTACACCGCGCTGATTCTCGCCGCCTATCACGGCCAGGCCCCGTTCGTGGAGCGCCTGCTCAACGCCGGTGCCGATGCCTGCGTGCAGGACAAACGCGGCAATACCGCGCTGATGGGCGCTATTTTCAAAGGCGAGCTGAAAATCGCTCAACGCCTGCTGTCGACCGACTGCAACCCCGACCAACGCAACGGCGCCGGGCAGACCGCCGCCATGTACGCCGGGCTGTTCAAGCGCGTCGAATTGCTCGATGAGCTAAAGGCCAAAGGCGCCGACCTCAACGCTGAAGACCCTATCGGCAACAGTGCTTCACGATTGGCCAGTGGTGAAATCCGGACCCCGGCGCCGCGCTGAGCTATCATCGCGGTTTTTCGGTTGGAGGTTCTTAAATGGCAAAGGCCAAGCGCATGTACGGCTGCACCGAGTGCGGCGCGACCTTTCCCAAGTGGGCTGGCCAGTGCACCGAGTGCGGCGCGTGGAACACCCTGACTGAAACCATGATCGAAAGTGGCGGCGCTGCAGCCCCCACCGGCCGTGCTGGCTGGACCGGGCAACAGGCGCAGATCAAGACCCTGGCCGAAGTCAGCGTCGAAGAGATCCCGCGTTTCTCCACGGCTTCCGGGGAGCTCGACCGCGTACTTGGCGGCGGCCTGGTGGACGGCTCGGTGGTGCTGATCGGCGGCGACCCCGGCATCGGCAAATCGACCATTCTGCTGCAAACCCTGTGCAGCATCGCCAGCCGCATGCCGGCGCTGTACGTCACCGGCGAAGAATCCCAGCAGCAAGTGGCCATGCGCGCGCGTCGCCTGGGTTTGCCCCAGGACCAGCTACGGGTGATGACCGAAACCTGCATCGAAAGCATCATCGCCACGGCGCGCATCGAAAAGCCCAAGGTGATGGTGATCGACTCGATCCAGACGATTTTCACCGAGCAACTGCAATCGGCGCCAGGCGGCGTGTCTCAGGTGCGTGAAAGCGCGGCGTTGCTGGTGCGGTATGCCAAGCAGAGCGGCACGGCGATCTTTTTGGTCGGCCACGTCACCAAAGAAGGCGCGCTGGCCGGGCCACGGGTGCTTGAGCATATGGTCGACACCGTGTTGTATTTTGAAGGCGAGTCCGATGGTCGGTTACGCCTGCTGCGCGCGGTGAAAAACCGCTTTGGCGCCGTGAACGAATTGGGCGTGTTCGCCATGACCGACCGCGGCCTCAAAGAAGTCTCTAACCCTTCGGCGATTTTTCTCACGCGCGCACAGGAAGAAGTCCCTGGCAGTGTGGTGATGGCGACGTGGGAAGGCACCCGCCCGATGCTGGTGGAAGTGCAGGCGCTGGTGGATGACAGCCACTTGGCCAACCCGCGCCGGGTCACGCTTGGCCTGGATCAAAACCGCCTGGCGATGCTGCTCGCGGTGTTGCACCGTCACGGTGGCATCCCGACCCACGACCAGGACGTGTTCCTCAACGTGGTCGGCGGGGTCAAGGTGTTGGAAACCGCGTCCGACCTGGCCCTGATGGCGGCGGTGATGTCCAGCCTGCGCAACAAACCACTGCCGCATGACCTGCTGGTGTTTGGTGAAGTGGGCCTGTCAGGCGAAGTGCGCCCGGTGCCCAGCGGCCAGGAGCGCCTGAAGGAAGCCGCCAAGCACGGCTTCAAGCGCGCCATCGTGCCCAAAGGCAATGCGCCGAAGGAAATGCCGCCGGGGCTGCAGGTGATCGGGGTCACGCGACTGGAACAAGCCCTGGATGCATTGTTCGAATAACCCGCCAACAGGCTACCAAGCCTGACCTGTGGGAGGGGGCTTGAACCCGATAGCGGCCTGCCAGTGACACACAGGTGCCTGACACACCGCTATCGGGAGCAAGCCCCCTCCCACACAAGCCCCCTCCCACGGTGGGTAGGTGTTGCCGTTAGATTTCCAGCAACGCCGCCAGCTCCCGATGCAGCTCATCCTCATCACCCAGGTTCAACTCGATCAGCCTGCGCAAGTGGCTGATCGAGTCCAGGTCAATGTGCTCGCACACAAAACCCAGTTGCCCATGATCATCGTGAGTCAGGCGCACCTGCATCTGCACATCGGTTTCTGCGTCGAGGTGAATATCCACATCAAAAGGGGCATCGGCGCTGCCCAGCCAAGGCTGCGGCCGTTGCACCAACAAACCTTTCAGCGACAGATCGACTAACTGCACCGACCATTCCTGGCCGTTTTGCCGCAGTTCGGTCTTGGCGTCAAAGGCGATTCGGCGGAAGCGGCGGCGATCAGACGGTTGCTCGTTCATGGTGAAACCCTCGGTGAATGAGGAAATTGTAGCCCTGCGCCATTATTGAGTCGGGTTTTCTTGTTTTTGGCCCATTGAAGGCTCTAGACCAATGTAGGGGGCTGGTCTTTAAGGCAAGTAGCGCTAAACTCGGGATGGCTGTCCTTTCTGTCCACCCTGGCTGGAATATAAAAATGAAAAATAATAATAGCCTGCTACGCCACTTACCCTGGCTGCTGCTGGCAATCGTAGGAGCAGGCGCCCTTGGCGTAGTGGCCTTGCGCCGCGGCGAGGCGATCAATGCGTTGTGGATTGTGGTTGCTGCCGTGGCCATCTACCTGGTTGCCTACCGTTACTACAGTTTGTTTATCGCGACCCACGTGATGCAACTGAACCCGCTACGGGCCACCCCCGCAGTGGTCAACAACGACGGTCTGGACTATGTGCCGACCAACAAACACATTCTTTTCGGTCACCACTTTGCGGCGATTGCCGGTGCAGGCCCGTTGGTCGGCCCGGTGCTGGCGGCGCAAATGGGCTACCTGCCCGGCACGCTTTGGCTGATTGCCGGGGTGGTGCTGGCAGGCGCGGTGCAAGACTTCATGGTCTTGTTCATGTCCACGCGGCGCAACGGCCGTTCGCTGGGCGACATGGTCCGCGAAGAGATGGGCCGCATTCCCGGCACTATTGCGCTGTTTGGCTGCTTCCTGATCATGATCATCATCCTCGCGGTGCTGGCGCTGATCGTGGTCAAGGCCCTGGCCGAGAGCCCGTGGGGCATCTTTACGGTGATGGCGACCATCCCGATCGCGATGTTCATGGGCGTGTACATGCGCTACATCCGTCCCGGCCGCATCGGCGAAATTTCGATTATCGGCGTGCTGTTGCTGCTCGGCTCGATCTGGCTGGGCGGGCAAATCGCGGCTGACCCGGTGTGGGCCAAGGCCTTCTCGTTTACCGGCATTCAGATCACTTGGATGCTGATCGGCTACGGTTTCGTCGCAGCGGTACTGCCGATTTGGCTGATCCTGGCGCCGCGTGACTACCTGTCCACGTTCCTGAAAATCGGCACCATCGTCGCGCTGGCGATTGGCATTCTGGTCACCATGCCCGAGCTGAAAATGCCGGCGCTGACGCAGTTCACCGACGGCACTGGCCCGGTGTGGAAGGGCGGCCTGTTTCCGTTCCTGTTCATCACCATCGCCTGTGGCGCGGTCTCGGGTTTCCACGCGCTGATCTCCTCGGGCACCACGCCCAAGCTGCTGGATAACGAAGTCAACTCGCGCTACATCGGTTACGGCGCGATGCTGATGGAGTCGTTCGTCGCGATCATGGCCATGGTTGCCGCCTCGGTGATCGAGCCAGGCGTTTACTTCGCCATGAACAGCCCGGCTGCCGTGGTGGGCGCAGACGTGGTGACGGTTGCGCAAACGGTCAGCAGTTGGGGCTTTGCGATCACCCCGGAAGCGCTGCAAGCCGTCGCGCATGACATCGGTGAAACCACCATCCTGGCGCGTGCCGGGGGTGCGCCGACGCTGGCGGTGGGTATCGCGCAAATTCTGCACAGTGTGCTGCCGGGTGAAAACACCATGGCGTTCTGGTACCACTTTGCGATTTTGTTCGAAGCATTGTTCATCTTGACCGCGGTTGACGCCGGCACCCGAGCCGGGCGCTTCATGCTGCAAGACCTGCTCGGTTCGTTCGTGCCGTCGCTCAAGCGTACCGAGTCGTGGACCGCCAACCTGATTGCCACGGCGGGCTGTGTGGCGATGTGGGGTTACTTGCTGTACCAAGGCGTGATCGACCCATTGGGTGGCATCAACACCTTGTGGCCGCTGTTCGGTATCTCTAACCAGATGCTGGCCGGTATCGCGCTGATGCTCGCCACCGTTGTGCTGATCAAAATGAAACGCCAGCGCTACATTTGGGTGACCATGTTGCCCGCTGTATGGCTGCTGATTTGCACCACCACCGCAGGCTTCATCAAGCTGTTCGACGCTAACCCTGCGATCGGCTTTCTGTCGCTGGCCAAGAAGTACAGCGACGCGCTGGCCAACGGCCAGATCCTCGCCCCGGCCAAGAACATCGACCAGATGCAGCACGTGATCTGGAACGCCTACACCAACGCAACGCTTACCGCGCTGTTCCTGTTCGTGGTGTTCAGCATCCTGTTCTATGCGCTCAAGGTTGGCATTGCTGCCTGGGGCAACAAAGAACGCACGGATAAAGAAGCCCCGTTCCAGGCCATACCGGACGCATAATCGAGGAGTGCAAGCATGTTCAATGACATCAGTCGCCTCGGTAAATACCTCGGTCAGGCCGCGCGCCTGATGGTCGGCATGCCCGACTACGACACCTACGTCGAGCATATGCAAACCAAACACCCGGGCAAACCGATGATGGACTACAAGGCGTTCTTCCGCGAACGCCAGGAAGCCCGTTACGGCGGCAAGGGTGGGCCCAAGTGTTGCTAGCCCGATAAGTTGGGCGTGTAGTGCCCCATGTGGGAGCGGGCTTGCTCGCGATTGCGGCGTGTCAGTTGATGCATACTCAGACTGATACACCGCCTTCGCGAGCAAGCCCGCTCCCACATTTGTTTTGCGTTCCTTCAGTTATTTCATCTAAAAAGGAGAATCTCTTTGTCCTCTCCCATCCCCGTCACCATACTCAGCGGCTTCCTCGGCGCGGGTAAAACCACCTTGTTGCGCCACCTGCTCAAGGCCGAACACGGCTTGAAAATCGCCGTGATCGAAAACGAATTCAGTGACGCCGGTATCGACACCCAGCTGTTGGGTGCCGAGCCGGTGCAAGTCATGACCCTGTCCAACGGCTGCGTGTGCTGCACCATCCACACCGACCTGACCAAAGCGCTGTACCTGCTGCTGGAGCGGCTGGACAACGGCGAGATCGCCTTCGACCGCCTGGTGATCGAATGCACCGGCCTCGCCGACCCGGCGCCGGTGGCGCAGACGTTTTTCATCGATGAAGAACTGCGCGAGCGCTACATCCTCGACGGTATTATCACGCTGGTCGACGCGGCCCACGCCGACCAGCACCTGGCCCAGACCATCGCGCAGGCGCAAATCGGTTTCGCCGACCGCTTGCTGGTGAGCAAGCGCGACCTGGTCGACGCGGCGACCTTTGACGCCCTCAGCCAACGCCTGACCCGCATCAACCGCCGAGCGCCGATTAGTGTGGTCGACCACGGCGCCATCGACCTGGCCGAGTTGCTGGACGTGCGCGGCTTCAACCTCAACGCCGGCATGAGCCTGCGCCCGGTGGTTGCTGCGCCGTCTGTAGACCGTATTTCCAGCCTTGTGCTGCGTACCGACCAGCCGCTGGATATTGACCGCCTCAGCGCGTTCATGAACGACCTGCTGGAGGACCACGGCAAGCAGTTGTTGCGCTACAAAGGCGTGCTCAATATTGCCGGCGAAGACCGGCGCATGGTGTTTCAGGGCGTGCTCAAGCTCTACGGGTTCGATTGGGACACCGAATGGGCCGAGGGCTGCGCACGCGAAAGTGTGATCGTGTTTATTGCCGACGAGTTGCCGGAAGACAAGATCCGCGAAGGTTTTGCCAAGGTCTACCAACCCTGACCTGACCTGAAATGCAGCCAAAAACTGTGGGAGGGGGCTTGCTCCCTCCCACAATTTGATTGCATTTCAGGTTGAGCAAGCAGCGTTTTCAGGCATAAAAAAGCCCGGCTCATGAGCCGGGCTTTTTGTTCAAGCAACTGCAATCAAGCGCCGTATACCGGCAGCTTCTTGCAGATGGCCTTGACCTTCTCACGTACCGCATCAATCACGGCTTCGTTGGAAAGATCCGCCAGGATGTCGCAGATCCAGCCGGCCAGTTCCTTGCACTCTGCTTCCTTGAAGCCACGTGTGGTCACTGCCGGGGTGCCGAAGCGCAGGCCGGAAGTGACGAACGGCGAACGTGGGTCGTTCGGCACGGAGTTCTTGTTCACGGTGATGAAGGCTTTGCCCAACGCGGCGTCAGCATCTTTACCGGAAATGTCCTGCTTGATCAGCGACAGCAGGAACAGGTGGTTTTCAGTACCGCCGGAAACCACGTCGTAGCCGCGTTCGATGAACACGCCGGCCATGGCCTTGGCGTTTTTTACCACTTGTTGCTGGTAAGTCTTGAACTCAGGCTGCAGCGCTTCCTTGAAGCAGATCGCTTTGGCGGCGATTACGTGCTCCAGCGGGCCACCTTGGGCGCCCGGGAATACCGCGGAGTTGAGCTTCTTCTCGATCTCGGCGTTGGCGCGCGCCAGGATCAGGCCGCCACGTGGGCCGCGCAGGGTTTTGTGCGTCGTGGTGGTCACCACGTCAGCGTAAGGCACCGGGTTCGGGTACACGTCAGCCGCGACCAGACCGGCTACGTGAGCCATGTCGACGAACAGGTAGGCGCCCACTTTGTCGGCGATTTCACGGAAACGCGGGAAGTCCAGAATCTGCGAGTAGGCAGAGAAACCGGCCACGATCATTTTTGGCTTGTGTTCAACCGCCAGGCGCTCGACTTCGTCGTAGTCGATCAGGCCGTTGGCGTCGATGCCGTATTGAACCGCGTTGTACAGCTTGCCCGAAGAGGAAACGCTGGCGCCGTGGGTCAGGTGACCGCCGTGCGCCAGGCTCATGCCCAGAATAGTGTCGCCGCCTTGCAGCAGGGCCAGGTAAACCGCGCTGTTGGCTTGTGAGCCAGCGTGCGGCTGCACGTTGGCGTAATCGGCGCCGAACAGTTCCTTGGCACGGTCGATGGCCAATTGCTCAACCACGTCGACGTACTCGCAACCACCGTAGTAGCGCTTGCCTGGGTAGCCTTCGGCGTACTTGTTGGTCAGCACCGAACCTTGAGCCTCCATAACCGCAGGGCTGGTGTAGTTTTCCGAAGCGATCAGCTCAATGTGCTCTTCCTGGCGCACGGCTTCTTGCTCCATGGCGGCAAAGAGATCGGCGTCGTACTTGGCAATAGTCAAATCACGGCTGAACATGGCGGTCCTCAAGGATCGGGGGCAGAAAAGGAGGGCATTCTAACCCAACGGGTTTTAGATGGCATATGAAAGGACATCATGTTGCGGATGGACGCCGCTCAAGCGGCAGCTGTAAGCCGCAAGCCGCAAGCAAAAGCAAAAGCAAAAGCAAAATCTAAAGCGGATCCGCTTCTGCTTGCAGCTTGCAGCTTAAAACTTGTACCTGCTCCAAACAGCTTGCAGCTTAAAGCTTGAATCTGCTCCAAAATCAGTCAAGCAAGAACAGCGCATCATTGCTGAACTGCGCTTCGAACCGGTTCGCCGGCATCGGCCGCCCGAACAGATAACCCTGCACCTCGTCGCAGCCATGCTCACGCAGGAAATCCAACTGCTCGTGGGTCTCGACGCCCTCGGCGATTACCGCGAGGTTGAGGCTGTGGGCCATGGCGATAATCGCGCGGGCGATTTGCGCGTCCTGCTCGCCGGAGGGCAGGCCGTCGACGAACGTGCGGTCTATCTTCAGCACGTCGATAGGGAACTGCTTGAGGTAGTTCAGCGACGAGTAACCCGTACCAAAGTCATCCACTGCGATGCTCAGGCCGAGGTTTTTCAAGCTGGCGAGGATCTGCATCGCCTCGTTGACCTCACGCATCAGGATACTTTCGGTCAGCTCCAGCTCCAGGCACGCCGGTGGCAGGCCCGTGTCGCGCAGAATGCTGGCGATGCGTTCACCCAGTTGACCATCCGAGAACTGCCGCGCCGAGATGTTCACCGAGACTTTCGGCACCCGCACCTTGTTCTGATGCCAGGTTTTAAGCTGGCGACAGGCTTCGCCGAGCACCCAGTCGCCCACGTCTACCACCAGCCCCAATTCCTCCAGCACCGGAATAAAATCACCCGGCGGCACCAGCCCGCGACGCGGGTGGCGCCAGCGCAGCAAGGCTTCGGCGCCGGTCAAGCGTTTGCCGTCACCACTGAATTGCGGCTGGTAATACAGCACGAATTCGTCCTGTTCCAGCGCGTGGCGCAGGTCGCTTTCGAGCTCCAGGCGCTCAAGGGCGCTGGCGTTCATGTCGGCCTGGTAGAACTGGAAGTTATTTTTGCCGCGTTCTTTAGCGTGATACATCGCGGTGTCGGCGTTCTTCATCAACTGGCTCAGCTCGTTGCCGTCTTGCGGGCTGAGGGCGATGCCGATACTGGCGGTCACGAAGAACTCGCGGCCTTCCAGCACGAACGGCTTCACCAGGCTGGCGAGGATCTGCTCGGCCACATTGATCGCGCGGTTCAACGCCATTTCGCGGCTGACGCGCGGTTGCAGGAGCAAGGTGAACTCGTCGCCGCCCATGCGCGCCACGGTGTCGTCTTCGGCCACGCAGCCCAGCAAGCGCGTGGCCATCTCTTTGAGCATGCGGTCGCCGGCAGCGTGGCCCAGCGAATCGTTGATCGGCTTGAAGCGGTCGAGGTCGAGGAACATCAGCACCACCCACGACTTCTGCCGTTCCGCCGACTGCAACGCGGTGTGCAGGCGGTCCTGAAACAGCGTGCGGTTGGGCAGGTGGGTCAGGGCGTCGTAATACGCCAGGCGGTGGATGCGCTGTTCGCTGGCCTTGCGCTCGCTGATGTCGCTGAAAAAGCACACATAGCTGGCCAAGTCGCCTTCATCGTCGAACACCGCGGTAATGCCGACCCACGCCGGGTAATGTTCGCCATTCAGGCGTTTCAGCCACACCTCGCCTTCCCACGTGCTGTGCTGGTGCAGTTGCTTTAGCACATAACGCAGGTGGGCTTCCTGCTGTTCGTCGACGGTCAGCATGTTCGGCAACTGGTCGAGCACATCCGCCACGGCATAACCGCTGACGCGGCTGAACGCCTCGTTGGCCTGCACGATGTAACCCGCCGGGTCGGTGATCAGGATCGCCGACGTTGAGTGTTCGAACACCGTGGCGGCCATGCGCAGGTCTTTTTCGGCGCGCCGTTGCTGGCTGATGTCGCGGCCCACGCCAAGAATGCCTTCAAACGCGCCATGTTCGTCCCAGACCAATACCAGGCGCAGCTCAATCGGTACTTTGCGCCCATCGGCGCGCAGGCAGTCGAAGACGAACAGCCGGCTCTGCAATTGATCGCGCAGCGTGTTCAGCGCCTCGACGTCGCCCAGCGCGCGGCTGACCTGCTCGACCAGGCTATAAATGCCGGTGAGTTGCTGCGGGTTGGCAATAATCGACTGCCAGCCGTTTTTCAGCACCCATTCCACGTCATAGCCCAGCACGGCGCTGACCGACGGGCTGATGTAGTTGAGCGCCAGTTGGCTGTCGGTGGAGCAAATCACGTCGCTGATGCTTTCGGCCAGCATGCGGTAGCGCTGCTCGCTGTCGCGCAGCGATTCGCTGGCTTCAATCTGGTCGGTAATGTCTTTGGCCACGCCGATGATTCGGGTGACTTGCGCGCTCTTGTCGCGGGCCAGGGCCTGCTCGCGAATATCAAAGCGCCGCCATTGGTTATTGCGGTGGCGAAAGCGCAACTGGCACTGCAACTGGTTCGCGTAGCCGGTTTCACGTTGTTGCTGGCGCAGGTCGTGGTAATGCTCGGCGTCTTCGGGGTGCAGCAGGATTTCCCAGAAGTAGTCGCCCATTTGCTGCAGCGCTACTTTGTCATAGCCCAGGGTGTGGCCGAGGTGATGGTTGCTGAAAATAATGCGCTGGCTGATCACGTCCTGCACGTACAGGTGGTCGGGCACGGTGCGCACCACGTCGGACCAGAAGCTTTCGCGCTCCACCAGTGACAGCTCGATCAGCTTGCGGCTGGTGATGTCGCTGATGCTGAGGATCACCGCCTTGAAGTCGTCTTGCTGCTCCGGCAGGCGCATCACCAGCCACAGGTATTGTTCGTTGCCTGCGGCGTCGTTGAGCTGGATTTCCAGTTCCAGCTGCTTTTGCTGGGTCAGCACCGCTTCAAGCACCAGGTGGCCGATTGCGGTGGCATTGCCCGAGCGATCATCAATCAGGCGTTCCCACGCCTCCTCGCAAGAGCCGACGCCCAACAGGCGCACGGCGACTTGGTTGACCTCGGTGATGCGCAACTCCTTGAGCAGTTGCCGGCGCTGCTCAGCGTTGTGGTGCAGCCAGGCCTGCAATTGCTCGCGGGTGTGCAGTTTTGCCTTGTCGAAAAAGCCTTTCAACCCCGACAGGTCCAGCACGCACAGGGCCACGCCGGTGCCTTCGAAAATATCCTGATAACGCCTGCGGCCTTCATGCACCTGGCGCTGGCGGCGGCGCATGTTCAGCAGCACCACCAACGGGATCAGCGAGAAGGCCAGGCCCAACAAGCATTTGCCGATAAACGCCGGCAGTAACTGCTCCAGCACGGCGCTGCGGTCGAACAGCCCGCGCAACTGCCAGTCGCTTCTGCTCAGCGGCGTTACCAGCACGCTTTTATTCAGTTCATCCGGGGTCAGCGCGGTGGGCCACTGCGCCGGCATGCCGGTGTCACGGCTGACCACGTGATGGTTAAGGCGGTTCTCGATGGCCCACATCGGGCGCGGGCCTTGGGCGTCCTGGCCGTTGAGGTTGGTCAGGTAATTGGGGGCCAGGCGCAGTGCCCAGTACATTTTCGAGCCGCCGCTGGGCTGGTGCAGCAGCAAATAGATCAGCGTGCCGTCGGCGTTGTTGCTCAGGTAATACGGTTGCGCCTGGCTGCGCTGCACCAGTTCTGTCAGCAACGCGCTGTCCTGGCTGTCTTTGGCGCTGTCGCTGATCATCGCACCGCTGGCGCTGAGCAACGCCACGCTGCGCAGCTCCGGCAATGAGCGTTGCAAGGTGCTTATCAGGGCCTGATGCTGTTCGTCGTTGCGCGGCGGCTCGACGATCGGCAGCAAATTCATCGCGATTTTTGCGCTCAGCGCCATGTTCAGGCTGATCTGTTCAGCCAGGTCGGCGCTGTAGTCGATGGTGTATTGCTGCTGGTTCTTCTGGTTTTGCTGCAACTGGTCGAGCAATTGCCAGAACAATAAAGCGAGCAACATCAGCACAAGCGTCGCCAACGCGCCTTTAAAGGTGCCGTGCAGGGGCGCTCCGGGCGCTATATGAGCGGCGCGAAGAGGCGTGGGCGGCGTGACTTTGGACAAGCTGTGATCCTGCGGTTTGGCTGAGCTGGCGCGCGACGTGCACTATAAGCCGGACGCCCGAAGGGCGGCTAGCATGCCTTGAGTTGTGGCAAAGTGCCAGTCCCGCCTGGCTGGACTGACCAAGCGCATTCAGGTAGCTTTGAAGGTTACGCGAGGGCGTTCCAGCCCCAGACATTCAGGCTTCTTCCGCACGCAGGCATTGATCACCATCAACGGCCCGCGCGGCGCATGGCCTGGCACGGGCTTCGCCCGCTTAATTCATCTGTCACTGACGCTAGGTTCACCATGGCTCAATACGTATTCACCATGCATCGGCTGGGAAAAGTTGTTCCGCCGAAGCGGGAAATCCTGAAAAATATTTCGTTGTCCTTCTTCCCCGGCGCCAAAATTGGCGTGCTCGGCCTCAACGGTTCGGGTAAGTCCACGCTGCTGAAAATCATGGCCGGCGTCGACACCGAGTTCGAAGGCGAAGCCCGCCCGATGCCGGAACTGAACATCGGTTACTTGCCGCAAGAGCCTATCCTCGATCCGACCAAGACCGTGCGTGAAGTGGTTGAAGAAGCGGTCAGCGTGATCAAAAACGCCCAGGCCCGCCTGGACGAGGTTTACGCCGCTTACGCTGAAGAAGACGCCGACTTCGACAAGCTCGCTGCCGAACAGGCCAAGCTAGAAGCCATCCTGCAAGCTAGCGACGGTCACAACCTTGAGCGCCAACTCGAAGTTGCCGCCGATGCGCTGCGCCTGCCGGCGTGGGATGCCAGGATCGAATTCCTCTCCGGTGGTGAAAAACGCCGTGTGGCTCTGTGCCGCCTGCTGCTGTCGGCGCCCGACATGCTGCTGCTCGACGAACCTACCAACCACTTGGACGCCGATTCCGTCGCCTGGCTGGAGCGCTTCCTGCACGATTTCCCGGGCACCGTGGTTGCGATCACGCACGACCGCTACTTCCTCGACAACGTAGCCGGCTGGATTCTGGAGCTCGACCGTGGCGCCGGTATCCCTTACGAGGGCAACTACTCCGGTTGGCTTGAAGCCAAGTCCGACCGTCTGGCCGCCGAATCCAAGCAGCAATCGGCTCACGAAAAAGCCATGAAGGAAGAACTGGAATGGGTGCGCAAAGGCGCCAAAGCCCGCCAGTCGAAATCCAAGGCACGTCTGCAGCGCTTTGAAGAAATGCAGTCGCAGGAATTCCAGAAACGCAGCGAAACCAATGAAATCTACATCCCGGCCGGTCCGCGCCTGGGTGACAAGGTGATTGAGTTCAAAAACGTTTCCAAAGGCTATGGCGACCGCGTACTGATCGACAACCTGTCGTTCAGCATGCCAAAAGGCGCGATCGTCGGCGTTATTGGTGGTAACGGTGCGGGTAAATCCACGCTGTTCCGCATGCTGATGGGCAAGGAAACGCCGGATTCGGGCAGCATCGAAGTCGGCGACACCGTGCAGCTTGCCTGCGTGGACCAGAGCCGCGAAGACCTCGACGGCAGCAAAACCGTGTTCCAGCAGATTTCCGACGGCTCCGACCAGATCCGCATCGGCAACTATGAAATCCCGTCGCGCACCTACGTGGGCCGTTTCAACTTCAAGGGCGGCGACCAGCAGAAGTTCGTCAAAGACCTCTCCGGCGGTGAGCGCGGTCGCTTGCACCTGGCGCTGACCTTGAAAGAGGGCGGCAACGTGTTGCTGCTCGACGAACCTTCCAACGACCTCGACGTTGAAACCCTGCGTTCGCTGGAAGAAGCCCTGTTGGACTTCCCGGGCGCCGCCATTGTGATCTCTCACGATCGGTGGTTCCTTGACCGCGTCGCGACCCACATCCTGGCGTACGAAGACGACTCCCAGGCAGTGTTCTTCGAAGGCAACTACACCGAGTACGAAGCCGACCGTAAAAAGCGTTTGGGCGATGCAGCTGCCCAGCCGCACCGTGTGCGACACAAAAAATTGGCCTGATCCGGGTCAGTGGTTTGAAAAAACGGAGCCTTCGGGGCTCCGTTTTTTTGCGCGTATTTCAGCGAGACCTGTGGGAGCGGGCTTGCTCGCGATGGCATCAACCCGGTGTACCTGATGGTCCGAAGTGCCTGCATCGCGAGCAAGCCCGCTCCCACAGTTGGTCGTTAAGCCTCGGGCTCTACACGCAGCACTTCGATCAACTGATCGCCGACGGGGCGTTTCCACAGCACCTAGTCGCCAATCTTCAGCGAGACCTGTGGGAGCGGGCTTGCTCGCGATGGCATCAACCCGGTGTACCTGATGGTCCGAGGTGCCTGCATCGCGAGCAAGCCCGCTCCCACAGTTGGTCGTTAAGCATCGGGTTCTACACGCAGCACTTCGATCAACTGATCGCCGACGGGGCGTTTCCACAGCACCTCGTCGCCAATCTTCAGCGAGACCTGTGGGAGCGGGCTTGCTCGCGATGGCATCAACCCGGTGTACCTGATGGTCCGAGGTGC